>JBEKNG010000051.1:0-14019 GCA_049523075.1 Paraburkholderia sp. | reverse complement strand
GGCCCGCGCCGTCCGGCGACATAAGCAATTGATCCAAAAAGGTTTTTCTGCTAATATGGATGACTTGCTCCGGGATTTGCGTGAACGCGACGAGCGCGACAGTCAGCGCACAGCCGCGCCACTCAAGCCTGCAGCGGATGCGAAGTTGCTCGACACCTCCGCATTGTCGGTCGACCAGGCGGTCGATCAGGTGGTGCAGTGGTACCAGGCGCTTCTCCCAACCGCATGAAAGTGCGCCCGGGCGTGCATCAACAATATGAGTAGCAAGCAGTAAAGAGCAGTCTGTTGTCGTGTAGGTGCTCCGCGTAGACGCGTGGAGCGTGTTTTAACCCCTTAACCCCGCTTGGCATTCGCACACTAGCCGTTATTGCTGACCATCCGGTCAGCCGGGCATCGCGAGATCCATGCAAATTTTGATTTTTATGTCCGACCTGCAAACCTCTACTCCGAATACCGAATCTTTTGCGGCTCTGTTCGAAGAGTCGCTGACCAAGCAAGACATGCGCGCTGGCGAAGTGATCTCCGCCGAAGTCGTGCGTGTTGACCACAACTTCGTGGTTGTCAACGCTGGTCTCAAGTCCGAAGCCTACATCCCGCTCGAAGAGTTCCTGAACGACGCGGGCGAGGTAGAAGTGCAGGCGGGCGACTTCGTTTCCGTCGCGATCGACGCGCTGGAAAACGGCTATGGCGACACCATCCTGTCGCGCGACAAGGCGAAGCGCCTGGCTTCGTGGCTGTCGCTGGAAAAGGCCCTCGACAACAACGAACTCGTGACCGGCACGATCACGGGCAAGGTCAAGGGCGGCATGACCGTCATGGTCAACGGCATCCGCGCATTCCTGCCGGGTTCGCTGGTTGACACGCGTCCGGTCAAGGACACGACCCCGTACGAAGGCAAGACGCTGGAATTCCGCGTCATCAAGCTTGACCGCAAGCGTAACAACGTCGTGCTGTCGCGTCGTGCTGTAATCGAAGCAACCCAAGGCGAAGAGCGCGCCAAGCTGCTCGAAACGCTGAAGGAAGGCGCGATCGTGGAAGGCGTGGTGAAGAACATCACCGACTACGGCGCATTCGTGGACCTCGGCGGTATCGACGGCCTGCTCCACATCACGGACATCGCATGGCGTCGTGTGCGTCACCCGAGCGAAGTGCTGTCGGTTGGCCAGGAAGTTACCGCGAAGATCCTCAAGTTCGATCAAGAGAAGAACCGCGTTTCGCTGGGTATCAAGCAACTGGGCGACGATCCGTGGGAAGGCATTTCCCGCCGTTACCCGTCGGGCACGCGCCTGTTCGGTAAGGTCACCAACATCACCGACTACGGCGCATTCGTCGAAGTTGAATCGGGCATCGAAGGCCTGGTTCACGTGTCGGAAATGGACTGGACGAACAAGAACGTTGCACCGTCGAAGGTTGTTCAGCTGGGCGACGAAGTCGAAGTCATGGTTCTCGAAATCGACGAAGACCGCCGCCGTATCAGCCTCGGCATGAAGCAATGCAAGCCGAACCCGTGGGATGACTTCAGCCGCAACTTCAAGAAGGGCGACAAGCTGCAAGGCGCAATCAAGTCGATCACCGACTTCGGCGTCTTCATCGGTCTGCCGGGCGGCATCGACGGTCTGGTTCATCTGTCGGACCTGTCGTGGAGCGAAACGGGCGAAGAAGCAGTTCGCAAATACAAGAAGGGCGACGAAGTGGAAGCGATCGTTCTCGGCATCGACGTCGAGAAGGAACGCATTTCGCTGGGTATCAAGCAGCTCGAAGGCGACCCGTTCAGCAACTTCGTTGCAATGAACGACAAGGGTTCGATCGTCGACGGCGTGGTCAAGACGGTGGACGCGAAGGGTGCAGTGGTTACGCTGTCGGCAGAAGTCGAAGGCTACCTGCGCGCTTCGGAAATCGCACAAGACCGCGTGGAAGATGCTCGCAACGTGCTGAAGGAAGGCGACAAGGTCAACGCGATGATCATCAATATCGATCGCAAGTCGCGTGGCATCAACCTGTCGATCAAGGCTAAGGACTCGGCTGAGCAACAGGAAGCGATTCGCGGCCTGGCTTCGTCGGATTCCAACTCGGCTGCCACCGGCACGACGAACCTTGGCGCGCTGCTGAAGGCCAAGCTCGACGGCCAGAACCAGTAAGCCTTGAGTTTTCTTGAGAGGTCTGCTGCAGTATGACCAAATCGGAATTGGTCGCCCAGCTGGCTACGCGATTTCCGCAGCTTGTACTTAAAGATGCGGATTTCGCGGTGAAGACGATGCTTGATGCGATGTCGGAGGCGCTCGCCAACGGTCATCGCATCGAAATTCGTGGTTTCGGCAGCTTCGGCCTCAATCGTCGTCCCTCCCGCGTCGGACGCAATCCGAAGTCGGGCGAGAAGGTGCTGGTACCTGAGAAGTATGTACCGCACTTCAAGCCTGGCAAGGAACTGCGCGAGCGCGTAGATCGACGTTCGGGCGAACCGCTGAAGGCCGAAGAGCCGGATGATGACGACGTTTAAATGCTCCGCTGTGCGGTTGGCAGCGTGGCATTGGTAGCGTCAGCGGCCAAAGCCAGACGGCAAAAGACCAGAAAAAGCGCCTTCGGGCGCTTTTTTTTCGCCTGCGCTTTGGTGCCGTAAGCCACACGTAAGAGCATGCAACCGGCTTGTTCCTGCCCACTCGCTGGGCCTTCCATTACAATACGGGTCACTTCGGCGCGGGCGACACGGTGGCGCGACGCGCGTCATCAAGCCGGCGTCATACCCGCAACTGCCGTCAAGAGACCTTATTCATGAAATTTATCGTCTGGCTGATCCGCGTTCTGGTGTTTGTGCTGCTTCTGGTGCTCGCACTCTCCAACACGCAAACCGCTACGCTGAATTTCCTCGCCGGTTATGCGTGGTCCGCCCCGTTGATCCTGATCGGTCTGGCGTTCTTTGTGGTCGGTTTGCTGGCCGGGCTGGTGTCGGCGGTGCCGGCGGTGTTTCGGCTGCGGCTCGAAAACGGCCGCCTGAAGCGTGAGTTGCGCGTGGCGCGCGAGACCCCGGTGGTGGTCGAGCAACCGCCGCTGCCGCCCCTGATCTAGGTTTCCCATGCCGTGTGCCCGAGGCGCGCGGCTTTCGTTTCTGCACTCCCAATTATTCGCATGGATCTAGATTTCTGGTGGCTGCTCGTTATACCCGTCGCTTTCGCGTTCGGCTGGATGGCCGCGCGTTACGACCTCAAGACGCTGCTGTCCGAGAGTTCCAACCTGCCGCGTTCGTATTTCCGCGGCCTCAATTTTCTGCTCAACGAGCAGCCGGATCAGGCGATCGATGCGTTCATCGAGGTCGCCAAGCTCGACCCGGAAACCATCGAGCTGCACTTCGCCCTCGGCAATCTGTTCCGTCGCCGTGGCGAGACGGATCGTGCGATTCGCGTGCATCAGAACCTGCTGAGCCGTGCCGACCTGCCCGTCAAGGAGCGCGACCATGCGGCCTATGAGCTGGGCCAGGACTTCCTGAAGGCAGGTCTCCTGGACCGCGCCGAAGAGACCTTCCGGTCCCTTAAGGATGGTGAGCACGCATTGGGCGCCCAGCGCGCGCTGCTCACCATTTACGAAATCGAAAAGGATTGGAACAAGTCGATCGACACAGCGCGTCATCTCGAAACGATGGGCGCTGAATCGCTGGATAAGGAAATCGCCCAGTTCCACTGCGAATTGGCGCAGGAAGCACTCCAGCAAAAAAAGCCCGACGAGGCGCGCGACCAGTTGCATCTGGCGTTGAAGGCCAACTCGCAAAGCGTGCGCGCGACCATCCTGTTTGGCGATGTGGACATGGTGGGCGGCGCGCCGGAGGCCGCGATCGCACACTGGCTGAAAGTCGAGGAGCAGAATTCCTCGTATTTGCCGCTCGTGGCCGAGAAGCTGATGAAGGCCTATGAAGCGCTCGGGCGCGCGGAGGACGGCGCGAATTTGCTGACAAGCTGGGTCGACCGCTATCCTTCGAACGATCTGCTGGATGTGGCTTATCAGCACGTTGCGGCCTTGCGTGGGCTGGATGCGGCGCACGCCCTCGCGCGCGCGCAGATGCAGAAGTCGCCCAATCTGGCCGGCATGACGCGGCTGCTCGAAGCGCAGCAGTCCAGCGCGGAAGAGCCGCGGCGCAGTGAACTGGAACTGATGCGTACGCTGATCAAGCAGCGCACCAAAAATCTGCCACGGTATACGTGCCAGAATTGCGGTTTCCGGGCACGTCTTTTCTACTGGCAGTGTCCGGGTTGCAGCGGGTGGGAAACCTATGCACCGCGCCGCGTCGAGCCGATCACGGCGTCAAGCTGAGCCGACGGTCGTGACCCGCGCAGCGCTCTGGCGCGACGGCCCGCCACTGCGACAGGCTGGTGCAATATGGGCCGTCCGTGTACGGCACTCAGCGCCGGATTCAATACCGGAAACCATCACCGGAACCCATTAGCGGAACGCGTATGAAAATCACCATCATCGGCACGGGCTATGTCGGCCTTGTCACTGGCGCGTGCCTTGCCGAAATCGGCCACGACGTTTTCTGTCTGGATGTCGATCCGCGCAAGATCGAGATTCTGAACAATGGCGGCGTGCCGATTCACGAGCCGGGTTTGCAGGAAATCATCGCCCGCACCCGGGCGGCGCGGCGCATCACTTTCTCGACCGATGTCGAGGCGAGTGTGGCGCACGGCGACGTGCAGTTCATCGCGGTCGGCACTCCGCCTGACGAAGACGGCTCGGCCGACCTCCAGTACGTTCTCGAAGCGGCGCGCAACATCGGCCGCACGATGAACGGCTTCAAGGTAATCGTCGACAAGTCGACGGTCCCGGTCGGCACCGCGCAGCGTGTGCGCGCGGTCGTAGAAGAGGAGCTTGCGAAGCGCGGACTGCGCGACAGCGAGCATCATCGCTTCTCGGTCGTCTCGAACCCTGAGTTTCTGAAAGAAGGCGCAGCGGTCGACGACTTCATGCGCCCTGACCGCATCGTGCTCGGCCATGACGAAGACGAATCCGGTCTGCGCGCGCGCGAGCTGATGAAGCGGCTGTATGCGCCGTTTAACCGCAACCACGAACGCACGCTCTATATGGACGTGCGCTCGGCGGAATTCACCAAGTACGCGGCGAACGCGATGCTCGCCACACGCATCTCGTTCATGAACGAGATGGCGAACCTGGCGGATCGCATTGGCGCCGATATCGAAGCGGTGCGCCGCGGGATCGGCTCTGACCCGCGCATCGGTTATCACTTCCTGTACGCCGGCTGCGGCTATGGCGGATCGTGCTTCCCGAAAGATGTGCAGGCACTCGTGCGTACCGCCAGCGAAAGCGGCCAGAACCTGCGTATTCTGGAAGCGGTCGAAGCGGTGAACCACGAGCAGAAGGAAGTCCTCGTGCGCAAGATCACCGGTACGCTCGGCGAGGATCTGAGCGGCCGCACGTTTGCCGTGTGGGGCCTGGCGTTCAAGCCGAACACCGACGATATGCGCGAAGCGCCGAGCCGGCGCATCATCGGCGAGCTTCTGGCGCGCGGCGCCAACGTGCGGGCGTACGATCCGGTCGCGATCACTGAAGCGCGCCGCGTGTTCGCGATCGATCTGCATGATGTGCCGGAACACATGTCGCGTCTGCACTTTACGAGCAGCCAAAACGAGACCCTCACGGGCGCCGACGCGCTGGTGGTTGTCACAGAATGGAAAGAGTTCAAGAGTCCGGACTTCGTGCATCTGAAATCGGTGCTGAAGACGCCGCTGATTTTCGACGGCCGCAACCTCTACGAACCGGAAACGATGACCGAACTGGGCATCGATTACCACTCGATTGGACGTCCCTATGCCCAACCCTTCGAACTCCCAGCCGATGCCTGAAACCATCAACGAAACCTCCGTGTCCGCTCCCGGGGCCGGCGCCGTACCGCGTGAGCGGCTCGCCGGGGCCCGTGTGCTGGTGGTCGGCGACGTGATGCTCGACCGTTATTGGTTTGGCGACGTCAATCGTATTTCGCCGGAAGCGCCGGTGCCGGTGGTGCACGTGCAGAAGCAGGAAGACCGGCTCGGCGGTGCTGCGAACGTGGCGCGCAACGCGGTCGCGCTCGGCGCGCAGGCGGGGCTGCTCTGCGTGGTCGGTCATGACGAGCCAGGCGAGCGCATCATCCAGTTGCTCGACGATAGCGGCGTGATGCCGCATCTGGAGCGTGACCCGGACTTGCTGACCACGATCAAGCTGCGTGTGCTGTCGCGTCAGCAACAGTTGCTGCGGGTCGATTTCGAGAACACGCCGGCACACGAAGTGCTGCTCGCCAGTCTCGCGCGCTTTGATGAGTTGCTGCCCGCCCACGACGTGATCCTGATGTCCGATTACGCCAAAGGTGGCCTGACGCACGTCACGAAAATGATTGCGAAAGCGCATGCGGCAGGCAAGCCGGTGCTGGTGGATCCGAAGGGCGACGATTGGGAACGCTACCGAGGCGCGACCCTGATTACACCCAATCGCGCCGAGTTGCGCGAGGTGGTCGGGCAATGGAAGTCCGAAGACGATCTAATTGCGCGCGTGACGAAGTTGCGTACCGAACTCAAATTCAAGGCACTGCTGCTGACGCGTTCGGAAGAGGGCATGACGCTCTTCTCGGATGACGGAATCCTGCACGCATCAGCGGTTGCACGCGAAGTGTATGATGTGTCGGGTGCGGGCGACACCGTGATCGCCACGCTTGCCGTGATGCTCGGCGCGGGCCTGTCGCTCGTCGATGCTGTGGCACTGGCGAATCGCGCGGCCGGCATCGTGGTCGGCAAGCTCGGCACCGCCACTGTCGACTACGACGAACTCTTTCTCTAATGCCTCTCGCCGCCTCGCGCCCGCTTGCGCCGCGAGCGGCTTGCGCTAGCTGAACTCATTACCGCAGGACGACCATGACTATCATCGTCACCGGCGCGGCCGGTTTTATCGGCAGCAATCTCGTGAAGGCGCTCAACGAGCGCGATGAACAACGCATCATCGCCGTTGACAACCTCACGCGCGCCGACAAGTTCAAGAACCTCGTCGATTGCGAGATTGACGACTATCTCGACAAGACCGAATTTGTCGAACGCTTTGCACGCGGCGATTTCGGCAAGGTGCGCGCGGTGTTCCACGAAGGTGCCTGTTCGGACACGATGGAGACCGACGGCCGCTACATGATGGACAACAATTTCCGCTATAGCCGCGCGGTGCTCGACGCCTGTCTCGCCCAGGGCACGCAGTTCCTGTATGCGTCCTCCGCGGCGACGTACGGTGGCTCGAGCCGCTTCGTCGAAGAGCGTGAAGTGGAGCAGCCGCTCAACGTCTACGGCTATTCGAAGTTCCTGTTCGATCAGGTGATTCGCCGCGTGCTGCCTACCGCGAAGAGCCAGATTGCGGGCTTTCGTTACTTCAACGTGTACGGTCAGCGCGAAACGCACAAGGGCCGCATGGCCTCGGTCGCGTTCCATAACTTCAACCAGTTCCGCGCCGAGGGCAAGGTCAAGCTGTTTGGCGAATACAACGGGTACGCCGCAGGCGAACAGACGCGTGATTTCGTCTCCGTCGAAGACGTAACGAAGGTCAATCTGCACTTCTTCGATCATCCGGAACGCTCGGGCATCTTCAATCTCGGCAGCGGCCGTGCGCAGCCGTTCAACGACATTGCGACCACCGTCGTCAATACGCTGCGTGCATTGAACAACGAAGCTCCGCTGTCGCTTGCAGAACAGGTGCAGCGCGGGCTGATCGAGTACATTCCGTTTCCGGACGCGCTGCGCGGCAAGTACCAGTGCTTCACGCAAGCCGACCTCACGAAGCTGCGTGCCGCGGGCTATGACGCGCCGTTCCTGAGCGTGCAGGAAGGCGTCGACCGCTACGTGCGTTGGCTATTCGGCCAGCTATAAATCATTCGCAGACCTCTCTAAACTGGAATCTCCTGGCCGGTGGTCGTCACCGGCCAGGTTGTATGAGGGAGATTCCATATGTTGCGAAAAATCATGGTTACTGCGGCAATGCTCGCCGCGTTTGGTCACGCCTATGCGGCGGTCGACATCAATACGGCCAACGAAGCGGCGCTGCGTGGCATCAAGGGCATCGGTCCGGCTAAAGCGAAAGCAATTCTCGAAGAGCGCGACGCGCACGGTCCGTACAAGGATCCATCGGATCTCAGCAAACGCGTCAAGGGCATGGGCGGGCATACCGTCGAGCGCCTGCAGGCGGAGGGTCTCGCTGTCGGTCCGGCTGGCGCTGCTGCTGGCGCACAGGCTGCGGCGCCGGCACCGAGCAAGACCACGACTTCTGCGGCTGCTGGCGCTACGGCGGCTGGCGCGCAGAAGAGCGGCGTGGCAGTGGTGGTGAAGAAATAGGCCCCTGCGGCGGCGCATGCTTGCCTCGCGCCGCCGCCTGGATGGCGTCCTTTCTGGTTGGAGTCGGCACAGCACACTCCTTCAGCTGTCATTCAGATGACTGGCTCCCGCGGTTCTCGGCCGCGGGCTTTTTGCGCTGCACGCCGGCTTATATCTCAACGTTATATCGGCATGCCCGTGCGGCGGTGCATCCATGCCGCTAACAGGGCCGCGCGGCAGGCAGAGGCACGGTAGTTTAGAATCGTTGGATTGAAGACTCCGCGTAGCGACTGCACCGTACCCCCATATGGCTTACAAAACGATTGAAGACACGATCGGCAATACGCCGCTCGTACAGCTTGTCCGCCTGCCCGACGACGAGATCCGCAGCCGCAATAACGTGATCCTCGGCAAGCTCGAAGGCAACAACCCCGCGGGTTCGGTGAAAGACCGCCCGGCGCTGTCGATGATCAAGAAGGCCGAATTGCGCGGCCGCATCAAGCCGGGCGATACGCTGATCGAAGCGACGAGCGGCAACACCGGCATTGCGCTCGCCATGGCGGCCGCGATCCGCGGCTACAAGATGGTGCTGATCATGCCGGAAGACCTGTCGGTCGAGCGCCGTCAGAGTATGGCCGCCTACGGTGCGCAGATTGTGCTGACGCCGGTCACGGGCGGCATGGAATACGCACGTGATCTCGCTGAGCAGATGCAGCGCGAAGGCAAGGGCATCATCCTCGATCAGTTTGCGAACCCGGACAACCCACTCGCTCACTACGAAACGACTGGCCCCGAAATCTGGCAGGAAACCGAGGGCCGCATCACGCACTTCGTTTCCGCCATGGGCACGACCGGCACGATCATGGGCGTGTCGCAGTATCTGAAGGAGCAGAATCAGGCGATCGAAATTATCGGTGCGCAGCCTGAAGAGGGCTCGCGTATTCCGGGTATCCGCAAGTGGCCCGAAGCGTATCTGCCGAAGATCTTCGATCGCAGCCGGGTCGATCGGGTCGAGAACGTGAGCCAGGCGGCTTCCGAAGCGATGGCGCGCAAAATGGCGGAGGTCGAAGGGATCTTCTGCGGTATTTCGTCAGCTGGCGCATGCGAAGTGGCTTTGCGGATTGCGCGTCAGGTCGAGAACGCGACCATCGTGTTCGTGGTGTGCGATCGCGGTGACCGGTATCTGTCCACGGGGGTGTTCCCTGCGTGAGCCGGGGTAGGCCCCAATAGGCTGCCGTTTCGCCAAACAAAAGCGCCGGTCTTGACCGGCGCTTTTTCTTCAGGCAGTTCTCTCAGGCAGTTCTAACGGATCGAACCACTTGAGCCACTGAGGGACGCTTATTCCGTATCCGGCGCTGGGCTTGGTGTCGGAGCAGGCCGACCCATCGGCGCGGGAGGCGCTGCCGGAGCGGGCGTCGGTAAGCTCCTCGGCACAGGACTTGGCGCGGTGGTTCCCGGCATAACGGCGGGCGCGGTCATGCCCATCGGCGCGGCCGCCGTACCCGGCGGTACCGAAGGCGGCGACATTGAGGTTGGTGCGCCGTTGCTGTCCAGATCGCCGGATGCTTCCAGTTGCTGCTTGATCTTCTCGCCGAGCTGATACACCGCAAGCGCATAGAAGAAGCTGCGGTTATAGCGCGTCAACACGTAGAAGTTCTTCAGCCCCAGCTTGTATTCGGTAGGGAGTCCAGGCGAGGGCAGGTCGACGACGGTCACCGGCGTGCCGGCTTCCGAGGCCATATCCAGACCCGGCTGGTTCAGCAGCAGGCCGGCGCGCAGCAGCTGCTGGAGCGGCCAATGCGGTTCGGGCTGACCGTCGGCTGCGGCTTGGGCAATGCCCTGGCTACCGGCATCCGGGGCGATCTCCCACACCACTGGGCGGCCATTCTCCCAGCCGTTCTGCTTCAGATAATTCGCTACGCTGCCGATTGCGTCGGCCTGGCTGGTGCGCAAGTCGATCTGCTTGTTGCCGTCATACGAGATCGCATACTGCACGATGCTGCTCGGCAGAAACTGCGGAATGCCGATTGCGCCGGTGTATGAGCCGAGCACCGTGGTGGGGTCGATTTGCGAGTCGCGGGTCCAGACCAGATAGTCTTCGAGATTCTTGCGGAAGGTCTGCTCGCGGTCGGCGCGGTTCGGAGTGTTCGGGTAATCGAAGGCGAGCGTGGTCAACGCATCGAGCACACGAAAGTTGCCCATGTAGCGCCCGTAGATGGTCTCCACGCCGAGAATGCCGACGATCACCTCGGGCGGCACGCCGAATTCCTCGTAAGCGCGTTGCAGCGTGGCCTGGTTGTTACGCCAGAAACGCACACCTGCATTGATGCGGATAGGATCGAGAAAGCGCGCCTGGTACACGCGCCAGTTCTTTACCGACGGCGAGGGCGACGGCGTGACGAGCTTGACCGCGGTTGTCGAGTAGCTGACGCCGGCGAACAAGGTATGCAGCGCGGCTGGGTCGAAGTCGTAGCGCGCCACCATGTCGTTGATGAAACCGTCGACATCCGGGTTGTTTGCATAGCGCTGCGGAATGATCTCTTCTTCGAAGGTCTGTCCCTGCGGGACCGCTTGTTGCGGCTGAGCTTGCGTCACCAGCAGCGGCGGTTTGGCGGCGCTGGTCTGTGCCTCAGCCGGGACCGCTGCCGCGAACACGCACCATGCGACGGATAGTGCGGTGGCCACTGTCTGGGTGCGTAGCCGGTTTCGTGCGGACAGAGCAAGCTTGACGGTCATAGTGAACTGGGAGTGTAGTGCGAAGGAGACAAGACGGTGACAGAAGGATACGGGGCAGTATACCCGAGGCCCATTGCCGAACTGTGCAGAACCGTTGCTGCGGCGTGCCCCTGGCACGTGGTGTGGTAACTTGATGGTGTTGGGCGCGCCGTGCGTGCGCGCCTTTGGACGGAGACACGCCGCGCGTTTGCGCGACGCGCCGCAAAAGAGAATCATGGCAACAGCCTTTTATTCCCACGCAGATTGTCTGCTTCACGAGATGGGCGAATGGCATCCCGAATGTCCGGCGCGCCTGCAGGCAATCGAAGATCAGCTGATCGCAAGCCGCATCGACGCGCTGATCGAGCGCGAGTCGGCGCCGCTTGCCGAGGAAGCCGCGCTGCTGCGCGTGCATACCCAGGCGCATGTCGATTACATCCGCAGCCGTTCTCCTGACGAGGGCTACGCGGAGATCGACCCGGACACGTCGATGAATCCGCACACCTGGCAGGCCGCCTTGCGCGCTGCCGGTGCTGCGGTGGCCGCCACCGACGCGGTGATCGAGGGGCGTTACGACAACGCGTTCTGCAGCGTGCGGCCCCCTGGCCACCATGCGGAACCGGCCCGCGCGATGGGCTTCTGTTTTTTCAATAACGTCGCGATCGCCGCGCGCCATGCGCTTGAAGTGCATGGCCTGCAACGGGTCGCGATTATCGATTTCGACGTCCATCACGGCAACGGCACCGAGGCCGCTTTTTCCGGCGACTCACGGGTGCTCATGTGCAGCATATTCCAGCATCCGTTCTATCCGTTTAGCGGCGCTGACAACCAGGCGCCCAATATGGTCAACGTGCCGATGCCGGCGCGCTCAAAGGGCATGGATGTGCGCGAGGCGGTGGACATGTTGTGGCTGCCGCGCCTGCACGCGTTCAAGCCGGAGATGATCTTTGTCTCGGCGGGCTTCGACGCCCATCGCGAGGACGACCTTGGCAACCTGGGGCTCGTCGAAGACGATTATGCGTGGCTGACCGATCAGGTGCGCGAGATCGCCAACCGCTATGCGCGCGGGCGGATCGTGAGTTGTCTGGAGGGCGGCTACAATCTGTCGGCGCTTGGGCGTAGCGTGGTGGCTCACGTGCGGGCGCTGGCGGGAATCTGAGCGGCGGTTGGGCGTCAGGCGATCTGGGTCGGGCAAAGCGAGGGCGGGTCATGAATGCGAATGGGCAGGCCTCTAATACCGCTGGCGCCGGCGCGGCAGGAGCGGGTGCTGCAACAACTCGCACTGTAGAAACCGGTAGCGCAGAAATCAAAGACACAGCGGCCAACTCCGCGCTTGTGCAGGTGACGCACGATGCGTATGGCGTACGCGACGTCGTGCGTTTGACGCTGAACCGGCCGGAGGCGTTTAACGCGTTGTCGGAGGCCTTGCTCGATGCATTGCAGACGGCTCTCGCCTCGATCGCGCAAACCGACGCGCGCGTCGTGGTGATTGCGGGTGCGGGTCGCGCTTTCTGTGCGGGACACGATCTGAAAGAAATGCGTGAAGCGCCGTCGCTCGCGTACTACCAGGCGCTGTTCGAACGCTGCACGAAGATGATGCTGACGATCCAGCGCTTACCGCAGCCGGTGATTGCGCGCGTGCACGGCATTGCGACCGCGGCCGGTTGCCAGCTCGTGGCGATGTGCGATCTGGCGGTCGCGGCCGATACGGCGCGCTTCGCGGTGTCAGGCGTCAACCTGGGACTTTTCTGCTCGACTCCTTCGGTGCCGCTGTCGCGCAACCTGTCACGCAAGGCAGCGCTCGAAATGTTGTTGACCGGCGAATTCATCGACGCACACGAAGCGCGTCAGCAAGGTCTCGTCAACCGGGTGGTCCCTGAGGGCGAACTGGATGCCACGGTCGCAGCGCTCGCCTCGAGCATCTGCGCGAAGCCGGTCGAAGCAGTGCGCGCGGGCAAAGAGCTGTTTTACCGGCAACTCGAGATGGGTGTCGAAGCGGCCTACCAGCTCGCCGGCCAGACGATGGCCTGCAACATGATGCAAGAGTCGGCGCTGGAAGGCGTGCAGGCCTTCATCGACAAGCGTGCGCCGGACTGGCGCCGCTGAACCTTCGCACGGAAACCGGATCGCATACGCCCTCCTTCCGCAGTCCGTGCCGTAGGCCCGGTCAACCGCTTCGCGCCTCAATCCACGCTAGCAACTCGCCGATCACCGGTCACGGTCGAGATCGTTCATCGTTTCGTGATAACTCGCTTCGTGAAGCGTGAGCGTCTTGTCCGGCGAGCCGGCGTGCTGGTCGAATGCGCGGCTGCCATCATAGTCGTACGCGTGTGACACGCGCGAGCGCTGGGCGCTGGATCCGCCTCTAATTCCTTTGAGTTATGAAAACATCGGAATTGATTATTAAAGGGAATGTGGACGCTGCCGTAAAATCGCGGATCAAATCCCAAATAAAAGCAACGGCGGCCGCTTGTCGGGAGCGCATCCACGCTCGCTGGCAGTCGCGCCGTTTCGTTTTTTCATGATCGAAATACGGAATATCTCCCAGCGTTTTGCCGGACCGCGGGGCTGGGTCGAGGCGCTGCACAACGTCCATCTGTCGATTCCGGCGGGCGAGGTGTTCGGCATCATCGGCCGCAGCGGCGCGGGCAAGAGTACGCTCGTGCGCACCATCAACCTGCTCACGCGCCCGACGGAAGGTAACATCGTCGTCAACGGGCGCGATCTCACCACTTTGGCCGCCGCGCAACTGCGCGAGGCGCGGCGGGAGATCGGCATGATCTTCCAGCATTTCAACCTGCTGTCCTCGCGCACGGTGTACGAGAACGTCGCGCTGCCGCTCGAACTGGCGGGCTTAAAGCGCGCCGAAATCGAAGCGAACGTGTTGCCGCTCCTCGAACTGGTGGGGCTCACTGCGCAGAAAGACCGTTATCCGGCGCAGATCAGCGGTGGCCAGAAACAGCGCGTGGGGATTGCCCGGGCG
>JBEKNG010000050.1:0-14061 GCA_049523075.1 Paraburkholderia sp. | reverse complement strand
GCGCCTGGGATTTGTTGCAATACGGAGCGTGGGGTGAGCGATCGATGCGTAGCACTGCTTATGCAGGAGGTTGTTGCACAGCTGAGCTGAAGTCGCAGCAACGCCGTGCAACGTCGGCAACCATGTACCCGAGCGCGGAAGGTGATTGCTTCAAAAAAATGGCGTCGTAGCGAACCATCGGTGCAGGCGGGTGGGTCATCACGATTTGCATGAGCCCGTTCTGAATTTGCTGCCTGAAAAGGTCGGTGGGCAGCAAGCTCACACCAACCCCGGCCGCCACGAGGCCGCCTACCACAACCGCATTGTTACCGCCGCAAATACGCTCAGGATCGACGCCCGCACTTTCGAAGTTCCTTGAACTCAGGATCGTGATGATGGATGCGGGAATCTGCTCGATGACGGGAACGGTGCCCAGTTCTTGCAGTGGCACTGTGCGCTTGCTGTCGAACGCGCCGGGGCGGCAGAACCAGGCGAAGCGGGCACTCCCGAGCATCACACGCTCGACTGATGCGGGCAGCTCAGCCTCGGGCAAAATCGCGAGGTCGAGGCGTCCATCGATCACCCGCTCTTGCAACGGCCCCGACATGTCGACATGGGGTTGCGGGATGAGGTGTGGAAAAAGCTCGCGCATCTGCTGCAGGAACGCCGGGAACCACGTCAACGCAACCAGTTCGGTCAGACCGATATGCAGCACACGGGCCATCTGCCGATCGGCGTCCTGGTAGGCCTCCAGTCGGCCAATGCTGTTCAGCAAGCCCTCACACAGCGCGAACATCTCGTGCCCTTTCGCGGACAATCTTGCTTTCTTGCCGCTCCCTTCGAACAAACGCGCAGCAGACCTCGCTTCGACATCCTGCAGGCGCTTGGTCGCCGCAGATTGCGTGATATGGAGCTTATCGGCCGCCCGCTGAACGGTACCGAGCTTTGCGACCCAGTAGAACGTCTCGATCTGCTTGACGGTTAGCATCGTTATTCAGCCTCGTTGACGAGTGGTTCGTGCGCGCGTGCGTCCTGATAGCGCATTCCATAGTTGCACGTTGCGCGCGCGATCCTGATGACCTTGCGGTGGAACAGTGTCAGCGCGTCTCGCCGCGTAACGGCGACGTAGCGCACCCGCGGCATCAGCGGCGTCACCTGAACTTCACGCAACATACCTAGCGTCACGAGCTCGCCGGAGATCGCGTCCGGCAGACAGGCGACACCCAGGCCAGCGCTTGCCATGCCGCCAAGCGCCGCGAAGTTGTTGCAGGTCAGGATGCTGCGCGGTTGCACATCGTTGCGCTCGAGCCAATTGCTCATGACATGCCCCACTGCCGAGTCGCCAGACTGGGACAGCAACGTCAGCTGGCCGAGTTCCGACACGCTGAGTCTGCGCCGCTTGAGGCCGAACGTTGGACTGCAGAACCAACCGTTGCGCACGTTGGCGAGCGGAAACCTCAACATGTCCTCCCAGCGCGGCGTGTCGGGCACGATGGCCAGATCCAGCCGCGCCAGTTTGAGCTTCTCGTAGAGTTCCGCAGCGACGCCACCCACCTCCAGTTCGACGTCCACCAGCGGGTAGGTAGAACGTAGTACATCGATGAAGCCAGGTAACCATGTGAGCGCCGCGAGCTCAGTCACGCCCAGCCGCAACGAGCGTCGCAATACTTTCTCGCTCGCATACTGACTCAACAGGGCATCGCGCTGCTGAAGAATCGTGCGCGCCTGCGAGAGTACCTCGAGGCCGTCGACGGTCAGCCGTGCCGACCGCGAACCGCGATCGAATAGCGGCTTCGGGAACCGGCTCTCCAGTTCGCGAACGTGGCGCGATACGCCGGACTGAACGCTGCCGAGCTTGCGCCCGGCCGCCTCGAACGAACCCATATCCGCGATTGCAACCAATGCTTCGAGTTGCAGAAAAGTGATCTGGTGTGCCACGCAGCCCCTCTCAAATCAATCTCATTTTGGAATGTACAAGTATGCACAAATATCTCTTTATTTGGGATTTTTTTCCACCAAGAATAGAATCTCCAAGTCCCCTGCAATGCAGATCGATCACAAAAGCTCGCGGTTGCGCTTTGAAGCACACTGTCTACGGAGATCGCATGAAATCGTCTAACAAAATAGCCGCCGCATTGCTTGGGTTCGCGCTGGCCGTGGTTGCGGGTAGCGCACAGGCTGACCAGCTCGCGGATATCAAGGCGCGCGGAACGCTGGTGTGCGGGGTGCTGGCCAACTTCGAGCCGTTTGGCTTTCAGGATCCGGCATCACGGGAGATCGTTGGTTACGACGTCGATTACTGCAAGGGTGTTGCGAAGGCTCTGGGCGTCAAACCCGTGCTGCAGGTGGTGTCGATGGAAGCGCGCATTCCGGAACTACTGCAAGGCCGTGTCGATGTGCTCGCCGCAGTGCTCGGCTACTCGCCGGCGCGCGCCGAACAGCTTGCATTCACGCATCAGTATTACGTCGCCAGGCAGATCATTGCGGTAAAGACCGGCGGCCCGTTCAAAGCGCGGGACGATCTCGACGGCAAGCGCGTCAGTACGATCAAAGGCTCCAGCAATATCGCAATCATGGGTCAGGTCATGCCGAGCGTGCAGCTCGTCAGCTATGACGACTCGCCATCCGCTTTCCTGGCCATGGTGCAGGGCAAGGTCAATGGTTTTGTCGTGTCCGAACCCATCATGCATCGCTTCGCCGCCAAACTCGGTCACGACACCCGTGTTGAAGCGCTGTCGCCTCCGGTGGGTCTCGAATACTGGGGACTCGGTATGAAGAAGGGTGAACCCGCTTTGCTCAACGCGGTGAATAACGCGCTGGACGGAATGGAAAAATCAGGCGAGGCCCAGCAGATCTTCGACAAATGGCTCGGCCCCAACACGATTTACCAGATGCATCGCGATTTCAGGGTTGGGCCGATCAAAGGCTGAACTCCATGCCGTTCTGTGTGATGAGGAGTACGAATGTTATCGCATCTCAACTTTTCGAGCATCTTCACCGCTCAGAATCTGAAGCACCTCATGTGGGGAGTACAGTACACCGTGCTGCTCACGCTGACGAGCTGGGTGCTCGCGGTGGCGCTCGGCACGGTGCTGGCGACGCTGCGAGCGATAGGTAACCCGCTAATCGAGAGGGTCGTCGCAGGCTACGTTGCGTACCATCAGAACGTGCCGATGCTCGCGCAACTGTTCCTCTGGTACTTCGGGGTGCCGACGCTGCTGCCGGACAGCACGCAAGGATGGATCAACGCGCATGGGGGCGAATTCATCTTCGCGTCGATTGCCATTGGCCTGTGCATGGCGGCGTACTACTCGGAAGATATTAGAAGCGGCCTGCGGGCGGTATCGGCAGGTCAACATGAGGCAGCGCGTTCGCTGGGTTTGAGCTTTGCGAAGTCGATGCGTTACGTGATCCTGCCACAGGGCTTTCGCATCGCCATGCCGCCGTTCATCAACCATACGGTGGTGCTCTTCAAGAATACCAGCCTGGCGATGGCCATCGGTGTTGCTGAGCTAACCTACACGGTGCGTGACATTGAGAATCAGACGTTTCGAACCTTTGAGATCTATCTCGTTGGGACGGTCGTCTACCTGGCCATTTCATTAGGCCTGATGGGTGTGGGCGCTGCAGTCACGCGCCGCACCCGTATCCTGGCGAAATAAGCGATGCTCGACATACTCATCCACAACGGGCATTTCTTGCTGCTCGGGCAATATCCGAACGGACCGGTTGGCGGTCTCGCGCTCACGCTGATTCTCGCCTTGCTCGGTCTCGCCTTTGCTTTTCCGCTTGGCGTGCTGCTGGCGTTATGCCGGATTTCATCCTACAGGGTGTTGAGCGTGCCTTCGACGGTGCTTGTCTATGTCGTGCGCGGCGTGCCACTTGTAATGCTTGTGTTCTGGAGTTATTTCCTCGTGCCGGGCCTGATCGGTCATCTGGTCAGCGCATTCACGACCCTGGTCGTCACCCTGGTGATCTATCAGGCGGCTTACCTGAGTGAGATTGTCCGTGCGGGCATCGAGTCCTTGCCCAAAGGACAGACCGAGTCCGCACGCTCGCTCGGCATGAGTTACGGGGCGACGATGCGTCACGTGATTTTGCCGCAGGCGCTGTACAACATGTTGCCAAGCATTCTTGGCCAATGCGTATCGACGGTGAAGGACACGTCGATAGGCTATGTGATCAGTGTCCAGGAACTGACGTTCTCGGCGCAGCAGATTAACGCCAGTCTTCTTACCCAACCGTTTCAGGTTTTCTTCATTCTTGCGTTGACCTACTTTGTGGTGTGCTACACGCTTACCCAATGTGCACATGTCATAGAACGGTCTATCGCGCATCGGCGTGCCTCAGGAAAGATGCAAGATGTCAGGAGTGTCATCAATGATTCAGTTCTCCAAAGTTAACAAGTGGTATGGCGAGTACCAGGCGCTCGTCGACGTCACTGCCGAGGTGAAGCGAGGCGAGGTGGTGGTCGTGTGCGGTCCTTCTGGGTCGGGCAAGTCGACGCTGATCCGTACTGTTAACCGCCTCGAGGAGATTCAGGGCGGCGGGATCACGGTCGACGGAACGAGCGTCCATCAGGCTTCGTTGAACCTGAACCGGTTTCGCACCCGTGTCGGCTTCGTGTTTCAGCAGTTCAACCTGTTTCCTCATCTGTCAGCGCTCGACAATGTGTGCCTGGCGCCGATGAAGGCGGCGGGAAAAAGCCGCGTGGAGGCGAAGCGGCAGGCATTGGCACTGCTCGATCGCGTCGGCTTGGCCAGCAAGGCGAACTCATTTCCGCAGCAGTTGTCTGGCGGACAGCAGCAACGCGTTGCGATCGCGCGTGCGTTGGCAATGGAGCCGCCGGTGATGCTGTTCGACGAGCCGACGAGCGCGCTCGATCCTGAGATGGTTGGCGAAGTGCTCAGCGTCATGAAATCGCTTGCTAAAGACGGGATGACGATGATGTGCGTCACCCACGAGATGGGATTCGCGCGGGAGGTGAGCGACAGCGTCTGGTTCATGGATCGCGGCGCCATTCTCGAGGTAGCGGATCCGCAATCGTTCTTCCGATCGCCGCAGCACCCGCGGGCGAAGGCATTCCTGTCCGATTTGCGTCACTAGCCAAACGTCGCCGATGCGAGTTCGTTCTCCGATGCGACTCATCCACGCGAGACGACGCCAATGCTCCCTAACTATGACTCTATGACAACAAATATCCCGTTCAATCCCGTTGCCGCGGACCTGGTGCCGGCGGTCTCAACACCTTGCTTCGTGGTGGTGGAGGACCGCGTCCTGCACAATCTGAAGGTCACCGCGCAAGCGTGCGGCGGCGCCCAGCGGCTGATGCCGCATGTGAAGACCCACCGCGCAGCGTGGCTTGTGGCATTGCTGCTGGCCAATGGCGTCGACGCTTTCAAAGCCAGCACGCTCGCCGAGGTCGAAATGGTACTGGCTGCGGGCGCCACACGCGTCACCTGGGCGTTCCCGACTGTCAATCCACAAAACATCGGCCGTTTTATCGAATTGGCTTCAGTGTTTCCGAAGGCCGAACTCACGGGCCTCATTGATTCCCGCGAGGGACTGGAGGTATGGACGCGGCTACTCGACGGCGCCTCGTCATCCATCCGTCTGCGTATCGATCTCGATCCTGGGATGGGGCGCACAGGCGTGCCGATGGACGAGGCAGCGCTCGAACTCGCGCGCGGGGCGCAGCGGCTTGGTCGGCTTGCGGGGTGGCATGTTTATGACGGCCACATCCGTGGCGCATATGACGAGCGCAAAGCTGAAGTGGAGAAGCTTGCCGGCACGTTGGAGGTGCTGCAGTCGAGTCTGCGTAAGGAAGGTATCGATGTCGACGTGGTCGGCGCATGCAGCTATACGTTCGACCTGTGGCCGCGCTCTGTGATGCGGTATGTGTCGCCGGGCACCTGGGTGTATTCGAACGCACAGCATCTGAGGGAGCTGCCGCATCACAACTGGCTTGCGGCCGGATTTGTGTTGACGACGGTTGTTTCAACGCGCAATGGTACGTCGACGCTGGACGCCGGCAGCAAGGCAATCTCACCGGACAAGCCGTTGCAGCAGCGTTTTGAAGGCGCTGGCGAAATCGTGATGATGAACGAGGAGCACACCGTCATTCGCAGCGACGCACTTCACACCGGCGACCGGCTACTATTGATCCCGGAACACACGTGTACCACGGCCTACCTGTACAGCAATGCCCTGGTTCGATCCCTCGACGGACAGTGGGAATACCGCGAGCAACTCGGCAACGAGCGTTCGGTTATCGCGTTGACGCGGTGACCGCCAGAGGCGGCTGCCTGCGGACCATGTCCCTATTCCTCCCAGCTTGAGACTTCACCTATGACCGAATTGAGCAAGCAACCGTCCACAGGCGGTCACTACAGCCTATGGCGCCGCGCAGGCGGACTGATTTTTGTAGCGGGTCAGGTTCCGCGAGATCCTGAGCGAAACATTCTTGGCGACACGATCGAAGAGCAAACGACCGCGGTGCTCGAGAATTTGCGTCTTGTTCTGGAAGACGCCGGCACTGATTTCAGCCGGCTGGTTCGCGTCCAGGTGTATCTGTCAGACATCAGTGAATTCCCGCGTTTTAACGCCGTGTACGCCAAAGTGATGGGGGGTGCCGCGCCCGTACGAACCACTATCGGATGCGCGTTGAATGGCGTGCGCATCGAAATTGACGCTGTTGCGGAGCCCAGTGACGCATCGATACTCCCGGGCAGCGCAGGTGGCTAACTGCAGTCGGTCGGCGCGTGTGATGATCTGCCGTCCGTCCGTCCGTCCGTCCGTCCGTCCGTCCGTCCGTCCGTCCCGTCCCGCACGAACAAAGCCGTCGTGCGGGACGGGACCGTTGATCCGCCGACCGCGGAACAATCACTTTTTCTGAGCGCTGGACGCGTCGAGCGTCTTGATGTCGTCGGCAGAAAGCTTCAGGCGTGTGGCCGCCGCCAGGCTCTCCAGTTGTTCCACTGAAGTCGCACTCGCTATCGGTGCGGTCACGCTGGGACGTGCGATCAGCCAAGCCAGGGCCACGGTGACCGGTGTCGTGTTGTTGCGCTTCGCTACCTCCACCAGCGCATCGACGATCCGCAGCCCACGCTCATTCAGATACTTCTCGACGAGCGAGCCTCGGGCACGCGCAGACACATCTTCCTTCGATCGGTACTTGCCGCTCAGAAAGCCGCTGGCGAGACTGAAATAGGTCACCACGGCCAACTTGTTTGCCTCGGCGACGGGCTCAATATCGGTCTCGTAAGTCTCCCGGTCATACAGGTTGTATTCCGGCTGGACGATCTGGTAAGCAGGCAAACCCGCCTCCTTCGAGACTTTCAGCGCAGCTTGCAGACGCGCGCCGCTGTAGTTCGACGCGCCAATGACGCGCACCTTGCCTTCTTTCACGAGCTTTTGATAAGCGCCGAGCGTTTCTTCTAACGGGGTTTTTTCGTCATCCAGATGGGAGAAGTAGACGTCGATGTAGTCGGTCTGAAGGCGCCGCAGCGAATCGTCGACGGCTGCCTGGATGTTCGCGGCGGACAGGCCGCTACGCGTGGACAGCATGCCGACCTTGGTTGCGAGCACAATCTTCTCGCGCTTGCCACTTTGCTTGAACCACTTGCCGATGATAGCTTCCGACTCGCCGCCCTGGTGGCCGTCGACCCATGCTGAATACACGTCAGCGGTATCGACGAAATTGAGGCCATGGTCGACGAATGCATCGAGAATGGAGAACGAAGTCCGTTCGTCGGCCGTCCAGCCAAACACGTTGCCGCCGAAAACAAGCGGGGCGACCTGAAGACCCGAATTGCCGATTGCGCGTTGTGTCATGGGTGCACCTAGCGATTGAAGGTTGTGGAACGAAAAGCATAGCACCCGCAGCAATTTCAGGTGCGGACCCGAAGCCTGCCTCTTCGGTGACATGCTTGAGGGGTATCAGTTGAAGGCCAGCGTTTTGCAGCGAGGATGTACCAATCCACTTTCCTTTCAGATCTGCAATCTGGTGATCCCTTTCTGCCCGATCAACGACAGCGGCGCGCGATTTGTGTTGCCGACGACCAGCCGTAGTGCCTACTCCAACATCATGCGTGGTGATAGCCTCGGATGAGAAAGGCATTCTTTCCTCAGTGATAAGCTTGTTGCCGACATTTCCGTAGTTACATAGATGCGCATCTGGCGTTGTACAGAGGGGCTGAGAAGGATCAGGGGGCGATCAACGCGGCAGACGGATGCCGACATGCGGATCGTAAAACGTGCGCCAGTGCGTCTTGACTGGCGCGTTCAATGAAAGACTGGAGCTAGGTGCCATGAGCAACGGAATCAATGATAAGCGCGGGGATGATGATCTCAATCACGTCCTCCATCTTGAATCGAATCGGCAGGCGGCGATGCTTGCTGCAGATACGAGCGTCCTGAAAGATCTGCTGGCGGAAGACGTCGTCTACGTACATTCATCCGGTGTGGTGGAAGGACGGACCCCTTACCTGGAGACGATTGCGTCTGGCAAAGTTGTCTACGAGGGGATCCAGCTCAACATAGACGAGGTTCGCCGCTTGTGCAGTGATGCCATCCTTCTGGAGGGCACGACGCGCATGCAGACCATCCAGTTTGGCACGGCTAAAGCGCTGCACAATATTTTCATGATGGTATGGGCCCGCGGCAACGATGGCGTTTGGCGCATGGCTTCGTGGCAATCTACTGTGGTCCCTGGGTAGGAAAGAAAACGACTTTGGGTGGTCGGCACGGAGGGCGTCTTTTCAATCAACCCTGCGTCGCCAACCACCGCAAGTAGTTGGAGTATTTGGAAGATTCGTTATCCTGTATGTTTAAGATTGCTGACGTCACACCCTGTTTCTATGAAATCTGCCTCCCTCGTCTCCGGGTGAACGCGACGGCGCGTTTGACACACGCGTCCCGTCTCGTAAGGAAGTTGTTATGAGGGTGTTGCTCGTTGAGGATGAACTGAAGGTAGTTAACTATCTGCGTGACGGACTGTCCGGACAGGGCTGGCTGGTAGACGTCGCGATGGATGGGGAAGAAGGCGTATTCAAGGCGAACGAATACGAGTTCGACGTGATAATCCTCGATGTGAACTTACCTAAAAAGGATGGATTCTCTGTCCTTAGGGAACTGAGAGAAAATCGTCAGACGCCTGTTGTGATGCTCACCGCAAGAGATCGTGTTGATGACCGTGTGCAGGCCTTTCGCGCCGGCGCGGATGACTATGTGACAAAACCCTTCTCTTTCATTGAGTTGGTGGAGCGGTTGCACGCGATTACGAGGCGGGTTCGATCGCAACATACGATGGTGCTGCAGGTTGGGAATCTCAATGTCGATCTGATTGGCCGTCGTGCCGGCCGAAACGGCGTCAGACTCGAACTGACGGCAAAGGAATTTCAGCTCCTGAGCGCACTGGCCCGTCGTCGAGGGCAAATCTTGTCCAAGACACAGATAGCCGAACTCGTCTGGGACGTGAACTTCGATAGCAATACGAATGTCGTCGAGGCCGCTATCAAGCGCCTTCGCGCGAAGCTCGACGATCCATTCGAATCCAAACTTCTACACACGATTCGCGGTATGGGCTATGTACTCGAAGAGCGAGAGAGCCAGTTGCGCATGATAAGTCCATCTATATAGAGGAGAATGTCGCGTCTGTTTTCGCTGGCACGGCCTTACCGGAATATAGGAACTTCAACGTGAAGACATACTTGGACTTTTGGGCTCTAAAAGAGCTTGCGTCGCGCTCGCAGGCCGTCTCGTGCGATTGCTCTTGCAGCCGGACGCCCGTCGTCGGATGGGAGAGCGTGCCTCTTTCATTGCCCGAGGAGCAGCTTCGAGAACTCGGCACGCTCGTTAGCGCTGATGTCACTGAACCCACTTTCAGCGAGTACCTTCCGAACGGTACCCGCTATTGGTCTTTGGACGCGCCGATTGCGCCGCGCTACTTTCCATACAATCAATGCGATGTGTGGGAGTGTACGGTTTGCCAGCGATATTTCCTGCGCTACACCGAGGGTGGGGGATATTTTGTCGACCGGCGAATCCGCTTGCTCGACGCGTCGCTATTGGTTGACGCTGCGCTTTGACGGTGTAAGCGTTGCTTGCGCACCGTGACAGAGGGCGCGCAAACCTCGCCCGTGCACTCGTTAATATTCCTATGGAAAGTCGCGGCTGTCCGACGCAGCATGAACTACTGAGAAAAGGATTCCAGCATCATCGTTGCGCCGCTACGGATTCGAATACGAAGTGGCGACGAGGCGCGCTAGCTTTCTGCGCAGACTTGAAATACGATCTTGGCGAAGATATATCCTTTCCTTTCTGTTAAGTATCAGAATCGCCCGTGATCGATAACTTGCCAAATCTTGTGGCTTTCGCGCAGATCGTCTCCGCCGGAAGTCTTTCTGCAGCTTCTCGAGAGCTCGATCTCTCACTCCCAGTGATAAGTAAGCGCTTAGCGCAGTTGGAGAAGAGCCTGGGTGTTCGGCTCGTGCAACGTACAACACGCAGGTTGACGTTGACCGAGGAAGGCGAATTGTTTCATGGTCAGGTGCTCCGAATTCTCGCGGAAATCGAAGAGGCAGAGACCTTGATCTCCGATCGGCGTGACGTGGTGAGCGGGATACTACGGGTGACCGCTCCTAATGCTTTCGGCAGAGGGCGAATTGCGCCGATCATTGCCGAGTTTGCGAAGAGTCACGAGGAGCTTTCTGTCAATCTTGAGTTGAACGACAGCGTGGTTGACCTCCTTGAAACCGGAATAGATCTGGCCATTCGCTTTGGAAGCCTGTCCGACTCTTCCATGATTGCCCGTGAGTTGGCGCCTAATTTCCGGGTCCTCTGTGCGTCGCCAGCGTATGTTGAGAAGCACGGAGAACCTAAGAATCCAGCCGACTTGCTCAGGCATCGGTGCATCGTCATTGGCAAGCAGCAACGCACCGAATGGCGCTTCGAAGGAGTCGATAACGCAGTTGTCCGCGTCAAGGGGGCGTTTGTCACGAATGACGGCGACGCTGCTCACGTGTGGGCGCTGGAAGGCGTGGGAATCGTGTTGAAGTCAATATGGGACGTCGGCGATGATATCGAGGCAGGACGTTTGCTGCGGATCCTGCCAGCCTATTCAATGCAGGCTGCACCACTGCATGCGGTGTATGCCCATCGACAGCATCTTGCGCCCCGAGTTCGTTTGTTCGTCGAATTCCTGCAGTCGCGCCTCCAGACGTCGTGGCGCTGGGGCGCGGCATAGCGAGCCGGCATCTGATCGCGTTGTACCCACTGCTCCGAGCGAAACAATTACACTAAGCTTCAAAAAATATATAAAATGTAATTTTTATACGTATTCGCTATCCATCATGCTCGAAACGACCAGACCAGCTTCGTCCGACGATGTCGATTCGGGGCGCACCATGGCTTCCACGCTGGAAGCGCTGCTGCGACGGGACATCATCGTCGGAGAACTCAAGCCCAACAGCAAGCTGCGGGTGAAGGAGCTCAGTGAGCGCTACGACGCCGGCGCGATTCCGTTACGGGAGGCGCTCTCCAGGCTGTGCGCGGGTGGCTTCGTCGTCGCCATTGATCAGAAGGGTTTTCGCGTGTCGGACATCTCGGTTGGCGAGCTGGAAGACATTACGCGCACCCGCCAGGAGATCGAACGGCTAGCGATTACGCGCGCAATCCATCGTCGCGATCCGCAGTGGGAGGGAGAAGTGCTGGCAGCCCACCATTTGCTGGGGGGGATCCCCGTTTACGATCCCCTTCAGCCGGATCGCATTAATGTGGAGTGGGAGCGTGCGCACGACCGGTTCCACGAAATTCTGACGGCTGGCAGCCGGTCCGGCTGGCTGCAGCGTTTTGCCGCGATGTTGCGCGACCAGACCGCGCGCTATCGGCACCTGTCGGTCACCGCCCCGCATGGTCACGACCGCGACGTCGGCAGTGAACACGACGAAATCGTCAAAGCGATCGTGTCCCGGGATGTCGAACTGGCTTCGTCGCTGCTGGCGGTGCATTTCGGCAGGACGGCAGAGTTGGTCACAGAGACGATGAGGCAAAAATATATATAAAACTTGTTTTTGCATCTTTTTTGTCTACTATTGGCTCCGTCAACTTAGGGCGAGGTCAACATGCGATTTGTACAGTTCAAGAAAGGGGCTCAGCAGTGGCTGGGCGTGGTGGAAGGCGAGCGTGTACGGGTACTCGGCCCCGCATCGCTGGACGACCTGATTAGCGGCGGCACGAACCTGACGTCTTTCGCGCACGAAGCGAAAGCGCAAGGTTACTTCGACGTTGCCGACCTCGACTTTCTGCCGCCTCTTTCGCGGCCGCCCAAGATCGTTTGCGTCGGGCTCAATTACGCGGATCACACCAAGGAAAGCAAATACGAGCAGCCTGCGTACCCCACGCTGTTTCTGCGCGTGAATACGAGCCTTGTTGCGCACAACCAGGCAATCGTGCGTCCCCGCATTTCTGATAGCCTCGATTACGAGGGCGAAGTCGCGGTGGTACTCAAGAGCGGTGGTCGGCACATTCCGAAGTCGGAAGCGCTGTCGCACATCGCCGGATACTCGTTGTTTAACGATGGCTCGGTGCGGGAGTACCAATTCAAATCCCCGCAATGGACGGTCGGCAAGAATTTCGACGGTACCGGCGCGTTTGGCCCGGAGTTGATCACGCCCGACGAACTGCCGCTGGGTGCGCGTGGACTGCGATTGGAAACCCGCCTGAATGGCGCGGTCGTGCAGTCGGCGTCGACGGATGAGATGATCTTCGACGTCGAATCATTGATTGCGACGATCAGCGAAGCAATCACGCTGGAAGCGGGCGACGTCATCGTGACGGGGACGCCGTCAGGTATCGGCTGGGCCCGCGAACCGAAGTTGCTGATGAGACAGGGCGACGTATGCGAAGTGGCAGTCGAAGGGTTCATGACGCTTCGCAATCCGATCGTAGACGAAGCCGAGTGAGTTCACGAACTGGCAGGCGAACCAAATCTCGAAGCGGGCGTCGCGTTTATGCACGGCGTTCACGGCAGGGATCGCCGTCTCATCGCGTTTGCCTGGAGCGGCGCGAAGGGCTGGCATCAAGCCGCCTGGGATGTGAGCGGCAGTGACGAGGTTGGCGAAGGCATGGCACAGGTGGCAGTCGCCGGATACCCGAAGGGACGGGGTGTCAGCCGTCAGATGCGCGGTTCGCACTTTGGGACTGGGGGCGACACCCCGGCCTTGATGAAAGCAGATACGTGGTGTGCGGAGAGAGCCAGCGCACCACGCACCTGAAGGTTGGTATACACAGATAGGAGATAACCATGCAAGAAGATTCCGACGGTTCTGTATTGGCGCGTCGAAAGGAACGACTGAGGTCCAACAGCATTCGCGGTTGGCACCATCATGCTGTGCGCACTAAAGATATGATCGCCACCCGGGCTTTCTACGAGGGCGTTCTTCAACTGCCGCTCGTAGGCACGTGGACTGAGGCGTACGACGTCATAAAGAAAACGCCGTCGAACTACGTTCATTGCTTCTTCGAACTCGGAGATGGCAGCGCGCTCGCCTTCTTTCAGTTTGAAGAAGGCATGCGCGAAGAACCGATGCCGATGCCGCGTGACCCGTATGAGCATCACGTTTCACTCGGAGTCGACACGATGGAAACCGTCGATTACTTCCGCAAGCGTATTGAAGAGGCTGGCGCGCCGGTAGAGATCGTTGATCATGGCTACTGTTACTCGTGCTACACACAGGATCCCAATGGGATTGGTGGTGGAGATATCTACAATCGTTCCGAACGGTATCGAGATACTTGAACTGTCGGCGATGACTGCGGAAACCGACCTCAAGAACTGGCTCACAGGCGTTCACGAATCTAACAATCAGTGGCGCGGAAAGACAAAAATTTAGGGTAGCGTAGAAATCCTGGGACCTGACTTGCATGAGAAAGCTAACTTTAACGTTCGACAATGGACCGACGCCGGGAGTGACCGACAAGGTGCTCGATATCCTCGCGAGACGGAACCTGAGAGCAACTTTTATGGTGGTGGGCCAGAATCTTTTCGACCCGTCCAGCGCTGCGCTTCTTCATGAAATCAAT
>JBEKNG010000049.1:0-14063 GCA_049523075.1 Paraburkholderia sp. | reverse complement strand
AGCGCGATCGCCACACGAATAATGTACGGACTCTCAACTCTGGCGGGACTCAACGACAGGCCGCCAAACGTGATCAGGCGATGCGGGTCGGACAGGAACACGTGCGCGCCGAACTTGGAGAGCTCGCCCGACCAGCCCATCGCACCGTCATAGACCTTGTTCCAGAACATCGCGCTGCCTTCGGCCTTCACACCAAGGGCAATGAAGATAGGCAGCAGATCCACCGGCAGATACGGCCAAGGCGCCGCTTCCACCTTGGTGAGGATGTTCTGCGTGAACGGCCGGCGCACCCGCAACGGCCCCTCGCGGAGCGCGCGCGACCAGCCGTCCCGATGCACCACTTCCACGCCGAACTTGGCGAAAGTTCGATCGATCAGCGGGAACTGCTCGGGCGCAGTATTCCGAACCACGATGTCGCCACCCGTAATCGCGCCCAGCGCCAGGAAGGTGGCGATTTCATGGAAATCCTCGCTAAAACGGAATTCACCGCCGCCGAGGGGGTTGCCGCCCGACACGCTCAGACGCGAGGTGCCGATACCTTCGATCGCGACACCCAGCATCGCGAGGAAACGGCAAAACTCCTGCACATGAGGCTCCGACGCGGCATTGACCAGCGTCGAGGTGCCCTGCGCCGACGCCGCGCACAAAACAAAGTTCTCGGTTGTGGTGACCGATGCGTAGTCCAGCCAATGCTGATTCGCGGTCATCTGCGTCTCAGCGCGAACTATCAGCGAATCCGCGGTGCGCGCGACCCGTGCGCCGAAGCGCTCGAACACCTCGACGTGCGGGTCGATCTCGCGCACGCCGAGTGTGCAGCCCTTCACGTCGTTCTCGAGACGGGCCACGCCGAAACGCGCCAGCAAAGGCGGGACGAGCATGATCGACGAACGCATCTCCTCCGGCAACTTGTGCGTGACGGGATCGAAGGCGGTGGCGTGATGGTGCAGTTCGAGAATGCCCGTGCTGAAGTCCATCGACACTTCGCTACCCAGCATGCGGAAAATGTCGAGAATCTTCTTGACGTCGGTAATCTCGGGGACGCCGATCAGGCGCAACGGCTGGCAGGTCAGCAGCGTGGCGCAGAGAATCGGCAGGACAGCGTTCTTGTTGGCGGATGGCTCGATCTCGCCGCGTAACGGGAGACCGCCATGAACGATCAGGTTCGACATGTTCGGGAGGACTGAAAAGATGAGGACGTAAGGCCGATATCATGCCACCGCGCGGGGCGCGCTGCTGATCGGATAAAGCCGATTTTTGCGCTCTGTCGCGAGGTTAGCGCGCGGAACCGCCGGCCCGCCCCGTCAGCCCTGCAAGCGGGCTTCGATCCGCCCAATCAGCCGCTCAGCCCAGCTACGCAGCAGCGTATTCGACGCCACCAGCGGCAGCGAATAGCCGATGACCCGGTACACCTTGCTGCGCTGGATCTTGGAGACCTTGCCCGGATCAAGCCAATCGTCGTTATGGACCAGCAACAATACAGTCTCGAGGCCGATAAGCACCGGCCACAGGCAGGCCAGCCTCAAACGAGCGGAAGACGCCGGAATCGCCAGCGTATATTCAACCGCCTCCCGGAAGTGATCGAGGGTCAGGCGGACCACTTCGAACAGGAGCGGTTGCGCCCGCAATGAGTTGGCCGGCTCCAGCAGGTCTTGCGGCGTCAGCCCGAATCGGTCCAGCATCTCGACGGGAAGATAACAGCGGCCAATCCGCAAATCCTTGCCGCAGTCGCGCAAAACATTGGTCATCTGCAGTGCCTTGCCGAAGCGAACCCCACGGCGCAGCATCGCCGACATCGTCTCCGGCGAGCCTTTGAGCGTCCCCGGCATGTGCGCGTACGTCATCCTGGTCCAGAATTCGCCGACGCAGCCCGCGACCAGATAGGTGTATCGATCGAGTTCGGACAATTCCTGCAGCGCAACGATCTGCCCTGACCGTTCGTCCGGGAAGGTACGGAGATCGAACTCCATCCCCTCCGTGAGCGTCGAGACGATCTCGCGCACGGCCTTGCGATCCGAGTCGCTCAGTTGTAACAGGATCGCCAGCGCGGGGCCGAGTGACTCGAGCAACACCTTTTCGTCTGACTGTGTCTGCTGCCCCGCCACCTCCACCGACATCCGCTGCAGGAAGGCACCCTCGTCACCCGCACCGTTGACCTGAGCGCGCAGCGAGAGGAGCAACTCCAGGCGCTGCGCCGGGGGAATCAGCGAAGTGTCAGCGATCGTGTCGGCAGCACGCGCGAGAAGATACGCGAGACCAATCGGGTCGCGCATTCCGGCGGGCAAGATACGCAGCGTGAGGTAAAAGGAACGTGAGACGCCTTTCAGCAGCGGACCCAGGAGGTAGGTCCGGGTAGGATTCAGCATGGATCGATCAGGTCGGTTTGGGACAAATTTGGCGCTGCCGAATTGTATCCTGCAAACCGTGACCGTCCTGTCAGTCATCTGCGGGCCAGCTTCAACCACACAATAAAGGACGCGGTCGAACCGTACGGCGGCCGTTGTTCAGAACAGAAATTCACGTGAAAAGCGTCGTTACGTGGCGGCGCCGCGGAGGCCCTTGGAGCCTCGCGCGGCATCAGCCGATGTTTCAATCCAGCGGTTTACCCAACTTGGCGGCCGCCTTTTCCATATGACCGCCGAAGTCGTGCCGCATCGCCGACAACACGCGGTTGGCAAAATCCCCGTCGCCACGCGAACTGAAGCGTGCGAACAGCGCCGCGCTCAGGACCGGCGCCGGCACGCCCTCGTCGATCGCCGCGTCAACTGTCCAACGCCCCTCGCCCGAGTCCGATACGCGTCCTGAGTACTGCTCGAGGCCCGCATCGCCGGCCAGCGATGCGGCGGTCAAGTCGAGCAACCACGAGCCGATCACGCTGCCGCGCCGCCAGACCTCCGTGATCTCGGGCAGATTGAGGTCGTACTGATAGTACTCGGGGCCGTGCAGCGGCGAGGTTTCGGCGTCGACGTCCTGCGTCTTTTTGCCCGCATTGGCGTTGTGGAGGATATTCAAGCCCTCCGCGTAAGCCGCCATGATTCCGTACTCGATGCCGTTGTGAACCATCTTCACGAAGTGACCGGCGCCTTGCGGTCCGCAATGCAGGTAGCCCTGATCCGCGGTACCCGCGTCTTTGCTCCGCCCCGGCGTGGGCGTGGCCGCGCCCGGCCCCGGCGCCAAGGTTGAGAAGATCGGCCCAAGCCGCTCGACCACGGGCGTTTCGCCGCCGACCATCAGACAATAGCCACGCTCGCGGCCGAACACGCCGCCGCTCGTGCCGACATCCACGTAGTGAAGCTGCTTCGCGCCCAGCTCTTTGCCACGCCGGATGTCGTCGCGGTAGAACGAGTTACCGCCGTCGATCACGATGTCGCCCGGTTCAAGCAAAGGCGTCAGTTGGGCGAGCGTCGTATCGACCACGGCCGCCGGCACCATCAGCCAGACGGCCCGCGGTTTGGCCAGTTGCTTGACCAGATCTTCGAGCGACGAGGCGCCCTCGACACCGTTCTGTTTGAGTTTCTCGACCGCCGCCTGCTGGACGTCGTAGACCACGCATGTCTGACCGCCAGCGGTCAGACGTCGCACCATGTCGGCGCCCATGCGCCCCAATCCAATCATACCTAGTTGCATGTTTCACTCCTTACGTGCGATACCGCGATAGCTGCTGTCGCGGTCGTTCAAGCCAGTTGTGAACCAGGACCACCCATGCATGCGAGACGCCGAACGACGCGCGCATGCGAAAGCGATGAACCTGTACGGTCGTACCTTAGTACGTTAGACGCCGCCCGCGCTTTTCGCAGGGAATCTTTTCCGAAGAATCGAAGGCCGTTGGTGGCGCGGCGCAGTTATTGCCGGGATGCAACGTGCCTGCTTGCAGGCAGGCGCACCGGTGAGACAGGGGGATGGCGGAAGTCGTTCAATCCGCTGACGGGCACAATGAGGAAATGCTGCGGATCGAGCGGCCGGATGGACTGCTCGTGTGTTGCTGGATGCTCTGATTCGGACCCTCGCGGGGTCGCATGAAGCGCATCACGTCAATGATGCGCTTCATGTCGGCACGCACTGGCGCGCAACTACCGCCCGCGATTCAATTCAGCTCAGGTCCGTTGCGGCCAGAGCGTGCGGCCAAAGAAGGTCAACGTGCGATCCCAGGCCAACTGTGCCCAGACCGGATCGAACTGAGTGGCGGCAATACGGCCCGGGCCGACGGCCGTTTCGTTGGCGAACGCGTGGTGCGCCAGGTAATGGTGCGATTCCAGTTCGACTTTTGCGTCGCGCAGCTTGGCTTCGACTGCCTCGACTGCAGCCGGGGGGAAGAACTCATCTTGCGTAGCCCAGTGCGCTTGCACCGGAACCTTGATCTTGTCTGCCTGGATGTAATCCAGCGGCGGGCAACCGTACCACACCACGCCGGCCGACAGTTCGGGGGTCTGGCCGAGCGCCAGCAGCGTTAGCGCGCCGCCCATGCAGTAGCCGGTCAGACCGACACGTTCCGCATGTTGCTTCAGGTACTGGACCGCGCCGCGAATATCCTGCGAAGCGGCGTCGCCGAAATCAAGGCCGGTCATCAGATGGTGCGCTTCCTCCTGCTCCAGCGTCGATTTGCCGCGGTAGAGATCGGGGACCAGCGCCAGATAGCCGGACTGCGCGAGACGGTCGGCTACGCCGCGAATCTGGTCGTTCACGCCCCACCATTCCTGAATCACAACAATGGCGGGAGCGCCTACAGGGTTCTGTGGCTTGGCTAGATAGCCCTCAACCTCTTTGCCATCGGGGCGGCGAAAGGTAATCGTAGATCCTGGATGCTGTTTCATGAGACGGTCCTCGGTTAGGCAGAACGCATAGCATAGCGGTTGTCGCGCGGCGATGCTGGCGGGCTGATGCATGCCAACGCAGCAACCTACCCTCTTCCCCCACCCGATCCGCCGCCTCCGCCTGCCATTGCGGCACATTGTCCGGCGCGCCGATACTCGCGGCCGCTTCGTCGAGCAGCGCGTGGGTAGATCCACGACGTCTGCCGTTTCTGGAGCCAACAGCCACGCACGACTCGTGTCATTTCATCCGCGCCAACGTGATGGCTCGCTCCGGACATGCGGTCACGCACAAACCGCAGGCGCGACAGGCATCGGCATTCGGCGTGTACGCGACCTTCAAGCCATGTACGCGCAGCTTGAATTTATAAAGCATTCCTAAACTCTTATAGTCCTCGTCATCGATCTTGCGGATTTCGAAGACGTTCTCGGGACACACGACCGCGCAATCGCCCTTCCCTTCGCAGCGTTTGAAGTCCACCACCGGGGCAATGACGCCCGCGGCCTGTTTGCAAGCGGCTGTCGAGGCCTGCCTCATGAGTTGTCTCCCTCAGACTTGCTACGCGGGGACGGGACACCCTTCAGGAAATTCTCGCGTTCGTCCGGCGTCATGCGCTCCCACCTGCGCCACGGTCCTCGTCCGTGCCAGCCACCCCGGCCACGAAATCCGCCAAACAGGATGCGACTCAACACCAGCAGACCCAGCGCGTGCAGATAATCGATCGCACGGCCACCGACGAATACCGCCGGGATCACCCAATTCCATAGGGCCATCACGACCCACCCCAGCACCGCAATCGCCACCAATGCCAGCAGTGCTTTGCCGAAGAATCTCACTCTGCATCTCATCGACCTGCTCCTTTAAATATCCAATTCGTCATACACGGTCTGCAAGCTGGCGCGCAGGTGCAGCACCGCATAACGCTTGCGCGCGAGCAGCGTGTTCACGCTTACGCCACTCTCGGCAGCCAGTTCCTTGAAGCTGCGCCCTTCGAGTTCATGCGCGACAAAAACTTCGCGCTGGTTGCCCGGTAATTCGTCGAGTGCCGCTTGCAGGGCATCGAGCAGCACCGATCGTGCATAGACCGCTTCCGGGCCGGCCTCGTAGGACGGCAGTGCAAGATCGAGCCGGTACTCGCTGTCATCGTCTGGCTCTCCCGTGGCTTCGGCCAGCGGTAGCTCCCGTTTCTTGCGAAACACATCGATGATGCGATTACGCGCCACCCGGAACAGCCATGCGCTGACCTGTTCGATCGGCGCGGGCAGCCGGTAGGCCTGCACGAACTCGTGAAAGACATCCTGCAAGATGTCTTCAGCTTCACTAGGATCGCGTACCCGGCGCCGGATGAAATGCCCAAGCTTGCTACGCTCACGCAAGATGGTTGCGGTGAGGTCGCGGTCTCGTTCGAGCATTGGGTCCGGGGTCGGCGGCGTTTCCATACGTCTGTAGACGGATCAGGAGCGGGGATATTGTGCCCGGCGCGAAAAAATGGGCATGTGGTAGCGCGCGGCCTTTGTCAGCCTGCGTTCCGAAGAGACGACGCCACTTGCCCCACCTCGCGATCCGACTTGATCAGCGACAGGAGCCGTAGGTCGTGAAACGCCTCTTTCCAGCAGCCCCATTACCGAGGGGCGTCTGCGCCGGCTCCGCCGCTTGTTCCGCGAGCTACCGCGCAGGAGGTTGGGGACTGTTCGCCGGGTTGGTATCGAACTTGACCGCATTTTCGATTCCGCCCGCGCCAACCAGTGCGATAAGCTCCGCGTGCAGAGGATCCGCAATCTCTTTGCTATAGACCCCTGCGCCGTCGACGTATAGCGTGAAGGACCGCAGGTATCGGGCCTTCTTCTCCGGCTTCTCGATGGTGTCCTTGGTCCACTGATACAGCGGGTAATGTTCGGGGCCGAGTCTTTCGGCCTCGCCGACGTAGTCCGCGAACGCGTCGAACTGACACTTCAAAGACGCATGGTGTTTGCGCAGGACTTCACCGAGTGGCACGTACGTGCCAGACGATGGATCGCCGCGCAAACTCGCTGCGAGTTCTGCGGAAACGGTGATCCTCAGCTGGTATTGCCATGGGTCGTCCATGTCTACCTCAGAGATCCTTCTCGGCGAAATTCAACTCCACTCCGTTGCCGGCCGGGTCCGAAAAGAACAATTGATGCTGGTCCGTCACTGGCACGAGATCGTGTCGATACAGAATCTTGAACTCCTTCAAACGCGCTTCGAACTCGCTCAGATTGCTGCAGGCAAATGCGGCATGGTCAAATGTGTTGATCACCTGGGCGGGGCGCACTTCGTCCGGGCTCACTTCGCTGAGATGAAGCACGTCGCGCTCGCCAATGTATAGCCAGTAGCCGAAGTTCCGAAACGGCGGCCGAGGGCCGAGGCGCAAACCGACCACCTCGATATAAAAGTCACGCAAGGTATCGAGAATCGGACGACTCGCCCGAAAATTGTAATGAGCGAAGCCGAGAATGGGCATGGAACCTCCAACGGGCACTTGCACTGTATGGTGGCGCAACGCGTAGAAGCGAGCTCGTCAGGGAGCGAATCGGGCACATCGCGGATTGCGACACATGGACCACCGATCAGTTTAATGCGTTCCGCCGCATCGAGATTACATTTTCCATTCGGTTCGACAGGCCTGATTTTTGTGTGCGCACGAAAACCGCTAACCGAGATCGATCGCGAACAACGCATTCAACAGGTTCGACGCTGGCCGCTCGGCAAGCCGCGTCAGCGACTCGATCATCTCAACCTGGCAGTCCTGCAGCGGAATCATTCTGATGCGGCGCGACTCGTTGAATTCCGCGGATGCGATCACCCCAACGCCCATGCCTTGCGCGATGGCTTCCTCAAGCGCCTCGCGGCCGTCCACATATAGCACCGGCTCAACCTGCAACGACTGCCGAACCAGTTCGATTTCGAGCAACTGCTGCGTCACCGATTGCGCCTCCCGAAAGATGACCGGCTGCTTCACGAGCTCCGCATAGGTCACCTTGCGCTTCTTCGCGATCGGGCTGGTGACAGGCACCATCGCGACCAGCGGATCGCGCCGTAACACCCGCGCTGCAAGCCGGCTGTGAACCTGCGGCGCGGCGGTAATGGCAGCGTCTACCGCGCTCGACAGCACGCGCTGCATACACTCGGCCGCATTCGCAATGGAAAGCGTCACCACAACGCCGGGGTGTCGCTTGCGAAACGCGCCGATCAGTTTGACCGCGAGATCAGGCGCGTCCGCCGCGAGCGACAGCGTGCCGGATTCGAGGCCGCTGGCCGAATCGAGCAGTTGCCGGGCATCTCGCTCGCAACTGAGCATCTGCCGCGTCACGCTGAAGAGACGCCGCCCGAGTTCGGTCGGCTCGACGCCGCGCGGCCCGCGCTCGAACAGTTTGACCCCAAAATCCTGCTCGAGCCGCCGCACATGGTCCGAGATGGCCGGCTGCGTCAGCGACAACGCCTGCGCCGCCTTGGAAAACCCGCCGTGTTCCGCGACCGCGTGAAACGCCCGCAATTGCGCGTATTGCATCTGCGCCTCGTCCCATCGATAAGTTTCAGTGATACCCACATCGATTATATCGATTTTACCGATGCACTCGATTTCTGTACTGTGACAAGCACTGAGACTTTCATTGGACGTTCAAGCATGGACATCGCAGTCGACTCATCCGTTACCTCGTGCGCGCCCCCCGCGAAAGGCGAGCCGTATCTGTTGACGCCGGGGCCGCTCACCACGGCGCTCTCGACCAAGGAAGCGATGCTGCGCGACTGGGGATCTTGGGACGGGGATTTCCGCGCAATGACAGCAGAACTTCGCCGCAGCCTGCTTGAGATTGCCGGCGATACCGCGGGCGACTACGACTGCGTGCCGTTGCAAGGCAGCGGGAGCTACTGCGTCGAAGCCATGCTCGGCAGTCTGATCCCGCGCGACGGACATGCACTGGTGCTGGCGAATGGCGCCTACGGCAAGCGCATGGCGACGACGCTCGGCTATCTGGGCCGCCGCCACACCGTGCTCGACAAAGGCGATTACCTACCGCCGCGCGGCAACGAAGTCGAACGCATGCTCGACGCCGATTCGAGCATCACACACGTCGTCGCCGTGCATTGCGAAACGAGTTCCGGGATTCTCAACCCCATCGAAGAGATCGCTGCGGCAACCGCAAAGAAGGACCGCAAGCTGCTGATCGACTCCATGAGCGCATTCGGCGCAGTACCGCTCGACGTACGACATCTGCAGTGCGAAGCGTTCGTGTCATCGGCGAACAAGTGTATCGAAGGCGTGCCGGGTTTTGGTTTCGTCATCGCGCGCAAGAGCGCCTTGCGCGAAGCCAAGGGCCGGAGCCACTCGCTGAGCCTCGACGTGTATGACCAGTGGGATGTAATGAACCGCACAGGGCAATGGCGCTTCACGCCGCCCACGCATGCCGTCGCGGCTTTTATCGAGGCGCTCAGGCTGTATGCGCTTGAAGGTGGACAACCTGGCCGGCTGGGCCGCTATGCGCACAACCGCGACGTACTGGTCGCCGGCATGCACGAGCTAGGGTTCGAGCCGCTGCTCGACGCCCACTGGCGCTCGCCGATCATCGTGACGTTTTTTGCGCCCGCGCATCCCGCGTTCCGTTTTGAACAGTTCTACGAGCTGATGAAACAACAGGGTTTCATCATCTATCCGGGAAAGCTGACTGTGGTGGACAGCTTCCGCGTGGGTTGCATCGGCCAGGTGGATGCAGACGTCATGCGACGCGTCGTCATAGCGTGCGCTGAGGCATTGCGCACGATGGGCGTGGAGCACGCAGCGCCGCCGGGTGCGGCGCTTCACGAGCGCGAGTTGTTGGCACAGGAAGTTTGAAATTGATTAAAGCGCCCAAGGGCGCAGCATGAAACCATGCGACGCAAAGGACCTAGCAGGCACTGCGCCGTCGCCCAGACTCTTCTCAGGATGTGGTGTACATGAAGCACGTAAAAGCAGTGATTTTCGATTGGGCCGGCACCGTGGTCGATTACGGTTCACTTGCGCCGATGGGTGCGTTTGTCGAAACGTTCGAGCAGTTTGGCGTATCGATCACCATCGACGAAGCACGCGGACCGATGGGCATGGCCAAGCGTCCCCATATCGCGGCGCTGATGGCGCTGCCGCGGGTCGCTCGGGCCTGGGAGGACAAGTACGGCCGGCCGCCGGGCGAGCAGGATATTGATGCGATCTATGACGTCTTCGTGCCGAAGAACATCAAGGTGGCAGCGAGCTATAGCCAGGTGATTCCAGGTGTCGCGGAGGTTGCTACCGCGCTGCGTTCCGAAGATATCCGGATCGGCACGACAACCGGCTATACGCGCGAGATCATGGCCGAAATCACACCGGGCGCAGCAGCGCAGGGGTTTTCGCCGGATAGCCTCGTTTGTACCGGAGATACTCCGGAGGGCCGTCCTTCGCCTTACATGATCTATAAAACGTTGCCGCAACTCGGTGTGTGGCTCGCAAAGAATGCGATCAAGGTTGACGATACCGAAGTCGGTATTGAAGAAGGCATCAATGGTGGGACGTGGGCCGTCGGCGTGGCGGTGAGCGGCAATGCGTTCGGCATGGCCGAAGCGGAAGTGAAGGCACTCCCGGCTGATGAGTTTGCGCGGTTGCGCGCAGCGGCTGCGCGAAAGTTGACCGCTGCGGGGGCGCATTATGTGGTTGATAGTGTCGCGGATTTGATGCCGGTGGTGTATGACATCGAGGGACGGCTCGCGCGTGGCGAGCGGCCTTAAGGGCCGGCAAAATCCTCAGCCGCCTCAACGAACAATCCCGCCTGGAATACTCAGGCGGGATTTTTTTTGTTTCGATGTCCGCAAGCGCCTGCCGGGCGCGAACAACACCAAGATCGAAGGCGCCCCTGTCCCCTCCTTTACAATACCCAATACTTTTCGCCCTCGAATAACACTCCCGACACCTCACAAAAAGGGGTCTTCATGATCATTAAACCGCGCGTCCGTGGCTTCATCTGCGTGACTACCCATCCTGCCGGCTGCGAAGCCAACGTCAACGAACAGATCGACTATGTCACCGCTAGCGGCCCCATTACCGATGGTCCCAGGAAAGTCCTGGTGATCGGCGCATCGACGGGTTACGGTCTGGCCGCCCGCATTACGGCCGCGTTCGGTTGCCGCGCCGATACGCTCGGCGTGTTCTTTGAACGTGCCGGCAGCGACACCAAGCCCGGTACCGCAGGCTGGTATAACACCGCCGCGTTCGAAAAAATCGCCACGGGCAAGGGCCTGTACGCGAAGGGTATCAACGGCGACGCGTTCTCCGACGCAGTCAAGCAACAAACCATCGACGTGATCAAGCGTGATCTTGGCAAAGTCGATCTGGTCGTGTACAGCCTGGCATCACCGCGGCGCACGCATCCCAAGACCGGCGAAGTGTTCAATTCGACGCTCAAGCCTATCGGTAAAGCCGTCACACTGCGCGGCATCGATACTGACAAGGAAGTCGTCAGAGAGACCGTTCTTGAAGCGGCGACGCAAACCGAAATCGACAACACCGTGGCCGTAATGGGTGGCGAAGACTGGCAGATGTGGATCGATGCGCTGCTTGAGGGGGACGTTCTGGCCGACGGCGCAAAGACGACCGCCTTTACCTATCTCGGCGAACAGATCACACACGACATCTATTGGAATGGCTCCATCGGCGCGGCGAAGAAAGATCTGGACCAGAAGGTTGTCGGCATTCGCGAGAAGTTGGCCCGGACGGGCGGCGACGCGCGGGTCTCCGTGTTGAAAGCGGTGGTCACTCAAGCGAGTTCGGCAATTCCCATGATGCCGCTGTATCTGTCGCTGCTGTTCAAGGTCATGAAGGAACAAGGAACGCACGAAGGCTGCATCGAGCAGGTGTACGGACTCTACAAAGACAGCCTCTATGGAAACTCGCCGCACCTCGATAACGAAGGCCGTCTGCGCGCAGACTACAAGGAGCTGGATCCGGCAGTGCAAGCCCAGGTGTTGCAACTCTGGGACCAGGTGACTAGCGAGAACATCTACGCGCTCACCGACTTCGCTGGCTACAAGACGGAATTCCTGCGCCTGTTCGGATTCGAAATCGACGGGGTGGACTATGAGGCGGACGTCAATACCGACGTACAGATCCCCAATGTTGCCCAAGTCTAGGTCTCCGCAGATCACGTGCCGCCCGGTTGGGGCACGAAGCGTTGCTCCTGCTAAGGGCGGGCGCAATGCCTGAACAGGAATAGGTGCGATGAAAAAAATTCTGATCATCGGGATCGGCGCTGGAGATCCCGACTACATGACCGTACAGGCGATCAACGCGATCAATCAGGCAGACGTGTTCTTCGTCATGGACAAAGGTGCCGTGAAAGCGAAACTCGTCGCTCTGCGCAAGGAGATCATCGAGCGGTTCATCTCGCATGATCACTATCGTATCGTCGAAGCAACGAGCCCCGAGCGCAGGCGTGACGACGGCGACTATGCGTCGACGGTAGACGAACTGAACCGCGATAAGCAACAGATCTTCGAAGGCCTGATCGCCGACGAAATGCGCGAGGGGGAATGTGGTGCGTTCCTCGTCTGGGGCGATCCGTCGTTGTACGACAGTACGATACGCATCGTCGAGGCCATTGCAAAAGCTGGACAGCACGAGTTCGACTATGAGGTCATTCCAGGCATCAGCAGTGTCCAGGCGCTCGCTGCGCGGCACAGGGTTCCGCTCAATCTGATTGGGCGCTCGGTCGAAATCACTAACGGCCGCGGAATCGCCGACGGATTTCCGGAACACGTGGACAGCGTGGTCGTCATGCTCGACTCGCAGAATACCTTCCAGCGACTTGTCGACGAGGATCTGGATATCTACTGGGGTGCCTACGTGGGAACACCCGACGAGATCCTGATCTCAGGAAAGCTGCGGGATGTCGCGGACGAAATAGAACGCGTCCGAGCGGAGGCGCGCCGCACCCATGGCTGGATCATGGATACCTATCTGCTACGCAGGCCCGGCTAGGCGCCAGGTCGTGGCATGACGTCGATTATTTCACGAGCCCCGCCAATCCCACCACGACACCGGCCGCGACCAGCCAGATGGGATTGAACCTGGTTCGATAGGCAACAACCACCGTCACGACCGTCAACACGACACGACCGATATTGACGTCGATTTCCCGGGCGAACACGTAGGCCGCACAAGCCAGCAGGCCGACAGTCGCAGGCGCCAGGCCACGGCGAACGGCCGTCACGACGAGCGAATCGTGATGTCGCTCGACCCATGCGCTCACAAAGTAGGCAAGCGTTGCCGAAGGAATGATCATGGCCAGCGTCGCGACCAGCGCGCCGGCCAACCCCGCTGCCTGAAAGCCGATCAACGAAACGGCCATTCCGTTCGGCCCGGGTGCCGCCTGCATCGCCGAGAAAAATGTTACGAACTGCTGATCAGTGAGCCAGTGTCGCGTATCCACTGCATAGCGCTGGATATCGGCCAGCGTGGAGTTGATACCACCGACGGCGAGGAGCGACCACAGCGCGCTGTGAAGAGCGAGATCGGCAAGCCTGGACATCATCGGGGTTGGTCCTCGTGACGCCGCGTGAGCGCTTCAGCCCGCAGTCCACGCCACATCAGCCACGAACCAGATGGACCGAGAACCGCAAGAACGGGCAGCAGCGGCAGCTTCAGCAAGCCGATTGAGATAAACATGGCGACCACCAGCAGGCCATTGCGCAGGTCGCGCGGCAAGCTCACGAGCAGCTTGAGTACCGTCGCAATCACGAGCCCCGTTGCCACGGGCATCAAGCCCGCTAGCAGGTGCGCCGTGACAGGCGCGTTGCCCCAGCGGGCATAAGCGTAGCCCACACCAATCGTGATCACCGTAGGCGCGAGGTACAGACCGCAAACCCCAGTCACGGCGCCAGCCACGCCGCGGTACTGTCGCCCAAGGATGGTCGCGATGTTCGACACGTTAGGTCCCGGCAGAAGCTGTGCAAGCGGCAGCAGCTCGGCAAACTCGCGATCCGTCATCCAGCGGCGGCGCTCGACGATCATGCGTCGCGCCCACGGCAACACGCCGCCGAAACCGCTCAGCCCGACCATGAAGAACGCACTGAATATTTGCCCCAGCGTCGGCTGAGGGCGAGCGACGGGTTTGTCGGGTGGCCCGGCACCTTGGCCATTCGAATCGTCGGGAATCGTGGCGTTCATCAGCGTATTTACTCAAGCAACGTGGTTAGATTGCGGTTCGATGAATATTAGCAGCGCGGATCACACC
>JBEKNG010000048.1:0-14073 GCA_049523075.1 Paraburkholderia sp. | reverse complement strand
AAACGCGTTACGGTCTGTGCGCAGCCTGCTACGGCCGCGACCTGGGCCGCGGCTCGTCTGTCAACGTCGGCGAGGCAGTGGGCGTGATCGCTGCTCAGTCGATCGGTGAACCGGGCACGCAGCTGACGATGCGTACGTTCCACATCGGTGGTGCGGCATCGCGTGCAGCAGTGGCCTCGTCGATCGAAGCCAAGTCGAACGGTACGGTCCGTTTCACGTCGACGATGCGCTACGTGACGAATGCGAAGGGCGAGCAGATCGTCATCTCGCGTTCGGGCGAAGCGATGATTACCGACGACCACGGCCGTGAGCGTGAACGTCACAAGGTGCCGTACGGCGCGACGCTGTTGCAGCTGGACGGCGCGCAGATCAAGGCCGGCACGCAACTGGCGACGTGGGATCCGATGACGCGTCCGATCATCACCGAGTACGGTGGTACGGTGAAGTTCGAAAACGTCGAAGAAGGCGTGACGGTTGCCAAGCAGATCGACGATGTGACGGGTCTCTCGACGCTGGTCGTGATCGACGTGAAGCGCCGCGGTTCGCAAGCGTCGAAGACGGTGCGTCCGCAGGTCAAGCTGCTCGATGCGAACGGCGAAGAAGTCAAGATCCCGAACACCGAGCACTCGGTGCAGATCGGCTTCCAGGTCGGCGCTCTGATCACGGTGAAGGACGGTCAGCAAGTGCAGGTGGGTGAAGTGCTCGCGCGGATCCCGGTTGAATCGCAGAAAACGCGTGACATTACCGGTGGTCTGCCGCGTGTGGCCGAGCTGTTCGAAGCGCGCTCGCCGAAGGACGCCGGCATTCTGGCGGAAGTTACGGGCACGACGTCGTTCGGTAAGGACACGAAGGGCAAGCAGCGTCTCGTTATCACGGACCTTGAAGGCAATCAGCACGAGTTCCTGATCGCGAAGGAAAAGCAGGTTCTGGTGCACGATGGTCAGGTCGTCAACAAGGGCGAAATGATTGTCGACGGGCCGGCTGATCCGCACGACATCCTGCGTTTGCAGGGCGTCGAAGCGCTGGCGCGCTACATCGTGGACGAAGTGCAGGACGTGTACCGTCTGCAGGGCGTGAAGATCAATGACAAGCACATTGAAGTGATCGTCCGTCAGATGCTGCGCCGCGTGCAGATCGTCGATAACGGTGACACGCGCTTCATCATGGGCGAACAAGTCGAGCGCTCGGACATGCTCGACGAGAACGACCGGATGGCTGCGGACGACAAGATCCCAGCAACCTACGACAACGTCTTGCTCGGTATCACGAAGGCGTCGCTGTCGACCGATTCGTTCATCTCTGCGGCGTCGTTCCAGGAAACGACCCGCGTGCTGACCGAAGCGGCGATTATGGGCAAGCGCGACGATCTGCGTGGTCTGAAGGAAAACGTGATCGTCGGCCGTCTGATTCCGGCCGGTACGGGTCTCGCGTTCCACAAGGCACGCAAGAGCAAGGAACTGTCGGACCGCGAGCGTTTCGATCAGATTGCGGCCGAAGAGGCCTTCGATTTCGGCACACCGGAAACCCCGGCAGCCGAACAGCAACACTCAGGCGAGTAAGTTCGGGCGGCGCAAGCCGCTTGGGCTCACCAGCTAGCGAAGCCGCTCAGTTTCGACTGAGCGGCTTTTTTTATGGTGCGCCCGGCAGGGCGCACTCACTCGGGGGTAACTCCGTCCCCTACTCAATCGTCGTTTTTTTGTCGCGCTTTCTTTCGCAGATTTGTAGGCCGATTGGCTAACGTTGACGGAAAGGGCGGGCGCAGCGCGAATGCGTTGGTAAAATTCGTGTCACCGGCATCACGCTGCTTCTCTCAAATTCATGTCCCGTCCGCTCGAAATCCTCAACGAAATATTCGGCTATCCCGCGTTCCGAGGGCAACAGGGCGAAATTGTCGAGCACGTCGCCGGCGGCGGGGATTGCCTCGTGCTGATGCCCACGGGTGGTGGGAAATCACTGTGTTACCAGATCCCGTCTCTGGTGCGCCTGGAGGCAGGGCTTGGCGCCGGGATCGTCGTGTCACCTTTGATCGCGCTGATGCAGGATCAGGTCGCGGCGCTCAAGGAAGTCGGCGTGCGGGCGGCGTATCTGAATTCGACGCTGTCTGGCCCGGAAGCCGCTGCAACCGAGCGTGCGTTGCGCGAGGGCGAGATCGATCTTTTATATGTCGCGCCGGAACGGTTGATGACGTCGCGTTTCCAGGATCTGCTGGAGCGCACGCGCATCGGCCTGTTTGCGATTGATGAAGCGCATTGCGTGTCGCAATGGGGGCACGATTTCCGACCCGAATATATCCAGCTATCGGTGCTGCACGAGCGCTTTCCGAACGTGCCGCGCATCGCGCTCACGGCTACTGCCGACGCGATCACGCGTGACGAGATCATCCACCGCTTGGCGCTGGACGATGCACGGGTGTTTGTTTCCAGCTTCGATCGCCCGAACATCCGTTACCGTATCGTCGAAAAGGACAATGCGCGCTCGCAACTGCTCGACTTCATTCGCGCTGAGCACACGAGGCCCGACGGCACGACCGATGCCGGCGTGGTCTATTGCCTGTCGCGTCGGAAGGTGGAAGAAACCGCGGAGTGGCTGAAGGAAAAGGGCATGCGTGCGTTGCCTTACCACGCCGGCATGGAGTTCGAAATCCGCCAGAAACATCAGGAGATGTTCCAGCGCGAGGAAGGCATCGTCATGTGCGCGACGATCGCGTTCGGCATGGGTATCGACAAGCCGGACGTGCGCTTCGTCGCCCACCTCGATTTGCCGAAGAGCGTGGAAGGGTACTACCAGGAAACGGGCCGCGCCGGCCGCGACGGCATGCCAGCCAATGCGTGGATGGCCTACGGTCTCGGCGACGTTGTTCAGCAGCGGAAGATGATCGACGAGTCGGACGCTGATGATGCCCACAAGCGAGTGCAGACCGGTAAGCTCGACGCGTTGCTCGGCCTATGCGAAGCCGCGACATGTCGCCGTGTGCGCTTGCTCAACTATTTTGGCGAAACGAGCAAACCTTGTGGCAACTGCGATACGTGCCTCGAACCGCCCGACACGTGGGATGCCACGCGCGAGGCGCAAATGGCACTGTCCTGCGTGTTCCGCGCGCAGCGGGCGAGCGGATTTCACTTTGGGGCGGGTCACCTGATCGACATCTTGCGCGGCAACCGCAGCGAGAAGATCCTGCAACGCGGGCACGAAAAGTTGACCACCTTTGGCATCGGAGCGGCGCTCGGCGAGCCGGAATGGCGCGCTATCTTTCGTCAGCTCGTGGCCTTCGGTTATTTAACGGTCGACCACGAGGGCTTCGGCTCGCTGGTGCTCACCGAGGCGAGCAAGGCTGTGCTCAAAGGCGAGCAGAACGTCACCATGCGCCGCTACGTGAAGCCCACGCGCACACGTCAGTCTTCCGGGCGCACCAGCGAGCGCGCGGATCCGACCATCGGCATGGGGCCGCGCGAACGGGCCCGCTGGGACCGGTTGCGCGCCTGGCGCACGGAGACAGCGAAGACCGACGGCGTACCGGCCTACGTTATCTTCCACGACGCTACGCTAGCGGAAATCGCCCGCAACGGCCCCGGTTCAATCGAGGACCTGCGTGGCATTCCGGGCATGGGTGCACGCAAACTTGACCGCTTCGGCTGGGAGTTGCTGGAAGTGGTGAGTGCCGACTAGGTGCGTGCGAGTCCTCTCAGGCGCACAAATCCTTGCAACCTGTTGACTCGCTTAGCATTTTCGGAATATTATGCTAGGTTCCGGTTCTTGGAGTGCCGTTGGGCGAGGTAAACGCAACGTGAGCTCGCGCGCCGTCAATCGGGTCCGGAAGTTCGATGCGCAATCGTTTCTGCTTTGCCCAGAAAGATTTGCGTCGATTTTGTTCAATTTCAGGAATAAACAATGCCAACCATCAATCAACTGGTTCGCAAAGGCCGCGCTTCGGAAACAGTGAAGAGCAAGAGCCCGGCTTTGCAGGACTGCCCCCAGCGTCGCGGCGTGTGCACCCGTGTGTACACCACGACGCCGAAGAAGCCGAACTCGGCACTTCGTAAGGTCGCCAAGGTGCGCCTGACGAACGGCTTCGAAGTCATTTCGTACATCGGTGGTGAAGGCCACAACCTGCAGGAACACTCGGTCGTACTGATTCGCGGCGGTCGTGTGAAAGACTTGCCGGGTGTGCGTTACCACATGGTTCGCGGCTCGCTGGATACCCAGGGCGTCAAGGATCGTAAGCAAGCTCGCTCGAAGTACGGCGCGAAGCGTGCGAAAGCAGGCAAATAAGCTGGCAAGTAATTAGCCGGTCAAGTATTTCAGGTCGCCTGCAAAGGCGGTAATAGCGGTGGTGCCGGAATCGCCGGTGCCGTCGAGTAAGTGGTCACCCGACCGGGCTGGTAAGTCGTTAGAGATGAATCGGGTTAGTTGGTGGCCGCGGGGCTAAACCTAGCTCCAACTGAAAAGTTAAAGGAAGAAACATGCCGCGTCGTCGCGAAGTCCCCAAGCGGGAAGTGTTGCCGGATCCGAAGTTCGGTAACGTAGATGTAGCCAAGTTCATGAACGTGCTGATGCTCTCCGGCAAGAAGTCGGTTGCCGAGCGTATCGTGTACGGCGCTTTTGAACAGATCCAGACCAAGGGTGGCAAGGACCCGCTGGAAGTGTTCACGGTAGCGCTCAACAACGTGAAGCCGGTGGTCGAAGTGAAGAGCCGTCGCGTTGGTGGTGCGAACTATCAGGTTCCGGTCGAAGTGCGTCCGTCGCGTCGTATGGCATTGGCGATGCGTTGGTTGCGTGAAGCTGCGAAAAAGCGCAGCGAGAAGTCGATGGCCCTGCGTCTGGCAGGTGAACTCTCCGAAGCGGCCGAAGGCCGTGGCGGCGCGATGAAGAAGCGCGACGAAGTTCACCGGATGGCAGAAGCCAACAAGGCGTTCTCGCACTTCCGTTTCTAAGCTTCCCGACCCCGGGTTAGCAGAAGAAATCGGCAAGAAATTCCGGGCGGGTGCGCTTATAAGGCGCCTCGCCCGTTTGTGTTACAGCGCGATGGGTATTTCTAGCATCGCGTTATCCCCATAGAGGATCAAAGTGGCTCGCAAGACACCTATCGAGCGCTACCGCAACATCGGTATTAGCGCTCACATCGACGCCGGCAAAACGACGACGACCGAGCGCATTCTGTTCTACACCGGCGTGAACCACAAAATTGGTGAAGTTCACGACGGCGCTGCCACCATGGACTGGATGGAGCAGGAACAGGAACGCGGCATTACCATCACGTCGGCTGCTACCACCGCCTTCTGGAAAGGCATGGCTGGCGACCGCGCTGAGCACCGCATCAACATCATCGACACCCCGGGCCACGTTGACTTCACGATTGAAGTTGAGCGCTCGATGCGCGTGCTCGACGGTGCGTGCATGGTTTACTGCGCAGTGGGCGGCGTGCAACCGCAGTCGGAAACCGTGTGGCGCCAGGCTAACAAGTACAAGGTTCCCCGTCTCGCGTTCATCAACAAGATGGACCGTACCGGCGCGAACTTCTTCAAGGTCTACGACCAGCTCAAGCTGCGTCTGAAGGCGAACCCGGTTCCGATCGTGGTGCCTATCGGCGCCGAAGAAACGTTCACGGGCGTGGTCGATCTGCTGAAGATGAAGGCGATCATTTGGGACGAAGCGTCCCAGGGCACGAAGTTCTCGTACGAAGAAATCCCGGCTGAGCTCGTCGACACGTGCAATGAGTGGCGTGAAAAGATGGTCGAAGCTGCGGCTGAGTCGAACGAAGACCTGATGAACAAGTACCTCGAGTCGGGTGAGCTGACCGAAGAGGAAATCGTAAAGGGTCTGCGCGACCGTACGATCGCTTGCGAAATCCAGCCGATGCTGTGCGGCACCGCGTTCAAGAATAAGGGCGTGCAACGGATGCTGGACGCCGTGCTCGACTTCCTGCCGTCGCCGATCGACATTCCGCCGGTGACCGGCGAGCTCGAAAATGGCGAGAAGGCCGAGCGCCGTGCAGCGGACGACGAGAAGTTCTCGGCGCTCGCGTTCAAGATCATGACGGACCCGTTCGTCGGCCAGTTGATCTTCTTCCGCGTTTACTCGGGCACGACCAAGTCGGGCGACACGCTGCTGAACGCGACCAAAGACAAGAAAGAACGTCTCGGTCGTATTCTGCTGATGCACGCGAACCAGCGCGAAGAAATCAAGGAAGTGCACGCAGGCGACATCGCGGCTGCAGTTGGCCTGAAAGACGCGACCACCGGCGATACGCTGTGCGATCCGCTACATCCGATCGTGCTCGAACGCATGATTTTCCCGGAGCCGGTGATTTCGCAGGCTGTTGAGCCGAAGACGAAGCCCGACCAGGAAAAGATGGGTCTGGCATTGAACCGTCTGGCTCAGGAAGATCCGTCGTTCCGCGTGCAAACGGACGAAGAATCAGGTCAAACTATTATTTCGGGCATGGGCGAGCTCCACCTCGAAATTCTGGTTGACCGGATGAAGCGTGAATTCGGCGTCGAAGCAACGGTCGGCAAGCCGCAGGTTGCTTACCGCGAAACGATCCGCGGCAAGGCTGAAGACGTTGACGGCAAGTTCGTCAAGCAGTCGGGCGGTCGCGGCCAGTATGGTCACGCTGTGATCACGCTGGAGCCGAACGAGCAAGGCAAGGGTTACGAGTTCCTGGACGAGATCAAGGGCGGTGTGATCCCGCGTGAATACATCCCGGCAGTCGACAAGGGCATCCAGGAAACGCTGAAGGCTGGCGTGCTGGCAGGCTTCCCGGTCGTTGACGTGAAGGTTCACCTGACGTTCGGTTCGTACCACGATGTTGACTCGAACGAAAACGCGTTCCGCATGGCCGGTTCGATGGCGTTCAAGGAAGCAATGCGCAAGGCAAGCCCGGTCATCCTCGAACCGATGATGGCTGTGGAAGTCGAAACGCCGGAAGACTACATGGGCAACGTGATGGGCGATCTGTCGGGCCGTCGCGGTATCGTCCAGGGCATGGAAGACATGATTGGCGGCGGCAAGATCGTTCGCGCCGAAGTGCCGCTGTCGGAAATGTTCGGCTACTCGACGTCGCTGCGTTCGCTGAGCCAAGGTCGTGCAACGTACACGATGGAGTTCAAGCATTACTCGGAAGCACCGCGCAACGTGTCGGAAGCGATCATCAACGCGAAGTCGAAGTAATCGCGCGGCAAGTCATTCAACGATTAACTTTTTGAAAGAAGAGAAACATGGCTAAAGGTAAATTCGAACGGACCAAGCCGCACGTGAACGTCGGCACGATCGGTCACGTTGACCACGGCAAGACCACGCTGACGGCAGCGATCACGACGGTGCTGACCGCGAAGTTCGGCGGCGAAGCGAAGGCGTATGACCAGATCGACGCGGCACCGGAAGAAAAGGCGCGCGGCATCACGATCAACACGGCACACGTCGAGTACGAAACGGCTAACCGCCACTACGCACACGTTGACTGCCCGGGCCACGCTGACTATGTGAAGAACATGATCACGGGCGCAGCGCAGATGGACGGCGCAATCCTGGTGTGCTCGGCTGCTGACGGTCCGATGCCGCAAACGCGTGAGCACATCCTGCTGGCACGTCAGGTTGGCGTTCCGTACATCATCGTGTTCCTGAACAAGTGCGACATGGTGGACGACGCTGAGCTGCTGGAGCTCGTCGAGATGGAGGTTCGCGAACTTCTGTCGAAGTACGACTTCCCGGGCGACGACACGCCGATCATCAAGGGTTCGGCCAAGCTGGCGCTGGAAGGCGACAAGGGCGAGCTGGGTGAGGTGGCAATCATGAACCTGGCTGACGCGCTGGACACGTACATCCCGACGCCGGAGCGCGCAATTGACGGTGCGTTCCTGATGCCGGTGGAAGACGTGTTCTCGATCTCGGGTCGTGGCACGGTGGTGACGGGCCGCGTTGAGCGCGGTGTCGTGAAGGTCGGCGAGGAAATCGAAATTGTCGGTATCAAGCCGACGGTGAAGACGACGTGCACGGGCGTGGAAATGTTCCGCAAGCTGCTCGACCAGGGTCAGGCCGGCGACAACGTGGGTATCCTGCTGCGCGGCACGAAGCGTGAAGACGTGGAGCGTGGCCAGGTTCTGGCGAAGCCGGGTTCGATCAACCCGCACACGCACTTCACGGCTGAAGTCTACGTGCTGAGCAAGGACGAAGGCGGCCGCCACACGCCGTTCTTCAACAACTACCGTCCGCAGTTCTACTTCCGTACGACGGACGTGACGGGCTCGATCGAGTTGCCGAAGGACAAGGAAATGGTCATGCCGGGCGACAACGTGTCGATCACGGTGAAGCTGATCAACCCGATCGCGATGGAAGAAGGTCTGCGCTTCGCTATCCGCGAAGGTGGCCGTACCGTCGGTGCAGGTGTCGTTGCCAAGATTCTCGAGTAAGCCAGCCAGTACTCGTTGATTAGAAGTTTCGGGGTTGGCGGTGTCGTCAACCCCAAAATGGTTTAGGGGTATAGCTCAACTGGCAGAGCGTCGGTCTCCAAAACCGAAGGTTGGGGGTTCGATTCCCTCTGCCCCTGCCAACTCTCGCGCCGCATGTGGCGCTCGTTAAGGTGTTATGGCGAATCCTTCCGTCGAAACTGTAAATACTTCCGGCGACAAGCTGATGCTCGCCGCGGGTGTATTGTTGGTCTTGGCCGGGTTCGTGGGGTTCTTCTGGCTCGGTAGCCAGGAATGGTACGTCCGCGGAGCCGCCTTGGCTGTTGGCGTTATCGCGGGTGTTGCGGTCGGACTTCTCTCCGCGCCCGGTAAGGGTTTCATCGCATTCGGTAAGGACTCGTACAAAGAAGTCCGCAAGGTTGTCTGGCCGACTCGTAAAGAGGCGACGCAAACAACTCTAGTGGTGTTCGCTTTCGTGTTCATCATGGCGGTGTTTCTTTGGATTTGCGACAAATCCATCGAATGGGCGATTTTCTCGGCGATTCTGGGTTGGAAATGATATGAGCGATACTCCGGCATCCCCGAGTGGAAAACGTTGGTACGTTGTGCACGCCTACTCCGGCATGGAGAAGAGCGTGCAACGTGCGCTTCAGGAGCGTATCGAACGTGCTGGCATGCAAGACCAGTTTGGCCAGATCCTGGTGCCGACTGAGGAAGTGGTAGAAGTCAAAGGCGGTCACAAGTCGGTGACCGAGCGTCGTTTCTTCCCGGGCTACGTGCTCGTCGAGATGGAAATGACCGATGAAACATGGCACCTCGTGAAGAACACGGCAAAGGTGACGGGTTTTGTGGGCGGTGCGCGCAATCGTCCTAGCCCGATTTCCCCGCGGGAAGTCGAGAAGATCATGTCGCAGATGCAGGAAGGCGTTGAGAAGCCGCGTCCGAAAACCCTGTTCGAAGTCGGCGAGATGGTTCGCGTCAAGGACGGTCCGTTTACGGATTTCAACGGCAGCGTCGAGGAAGTGAACTACGAAAAGTCGCGCGTCCGTGTATCTGTCACGATTTTCGGTCGCGCAACACCGGTCGAGCTGGAATTCGGTCAGGTCGAAAAGTTGTAATCAGGATTCCGCGGAGCGCGCCTAACAGCGCGCTCCGTATTTCGCGCTTACGGTCCGCGTAATGGCCGTTGAGGAGTGTCAGTAGCCGGTTTTCGGCGAACACGCGCTACTACTCACTGAACGTTCGCACGCAGCAGTGTGGCGTTCCAACGAGGTTTTCAACATGGCAAAGAAAATCATTGGCTTTATCAAGCTGCAGATTCCTGCAGGTAAAGCCAACCCGTCGCCGCCGGTCGGTCCGGCACTGGGCCAGCGTGGCCTGAATATCATGGAGTTCTGCAAGGCGTTCAACGCGCAGACTCAAGCAATGGAACCGGGTCTGCCGATTCCGGTTGTGATCACCGCGTTCGCCGACAAGAGCTTCACGTTCGTTCTGAAGACGCCGCCGGCTACGGTTCTGATCAAGAAGGCAGCGAAGATCGACAAGGGTTCGGCAAAGCCGCACACCGACAAGGTCGGCAAGATCACGCGCGCTCAAGCTGAAGACATCGCCAAGGCCAAGATGCCTGATCTGACGGCAGCTGACCTGGATGCAGCGGTTCGTACGATCGCTGGTAGCGCCCGCTCGATGGGCATCACCGTGGAGGGCGTGTAAATGGCTAAGCTTTCGAAGCGTCTGCAAGCATTTGCAAACAAGGTTGATCGCCAGAAGCTGTATGCGATCGACGAAGCGCTGTCGCTCGTGAAAGAGTGCGCAAGCGCGAAGTTCGACGAATCGATCGACGTTTCTGTGCAACTCGGCATCGACGCGAAGAAGTCGGACCAAGTGGTTCGTGGCTCGGTCGTGCTGCCGGCTGGTACCGGTAAGTCGGTCCGCGTGGCTGTGTTCGCCCAAGGCGAAAAGGCTGAGCAAGCTCGTGCAGCTGGCGCTGAAATCGTCGGTATGGAAGACCTGGCTGAACAGGTCAAGGCTGGTAACCTGAACTTCGACATCGTGATCGCTTCGCCGGACACGATGCGCGTCGTCGGTACACTCGGTCAGATCCTTGGCCCGCGCGGCCTGATGCCGAACCCGAAGGTTGGCACCGTGACGCCGGACGTCGCGACGGCCGTGAAGAACGCCAAGGCTGGTCAGGTGCAATTCCGCGTCGACAAGGCCGGTATCATCCACGCCACCATCGGCCGTGCTTCGTTCGAGCCGACGGCTCTGCGCAGCAACCTGAATGCTCTCGTCGAAGCGCTGCAAAAGGCGAAGCCGGCAACGAGCAAGGGTGTGTACCTGCGTAAGGTCGCGCTGTCGAGCACGATGGGCGTGGGTGTTCGCGTCGATCAAGCAACGATCGCTGCACAGTAAGAAAATTTACCGCCTCGATGTGAGTCGAGGTGGTTTTATGGGCTTTGGGCGGTCGCAAGATGGCAGTCTGCATCGAGCGGCCGGTTGTCAAAGACCGTTGGCGGGAATGCAGCAGGTAGGCTGACCCTTAATGTAAGGCCAACGCAGATGGCGAACCCGAAAAGGTTTTGTAGTGATGAAACCGTTGGTTGTCCGCAGCAATGCGGGGAGCGGGCGGTCGAAATACTCCTGACTGGTCGGACGCCGTTATTGAACGCGGTACACAAGGCGCACGCTGCGTGTATCGAATCTGGAGGTTAACCGTGCCACTTAACAAAGAAAGCAAGCAGGCCGTCGTCGCTGAGGTTGCCGCGCAAGTCGCGAAAGCCCAGACCGTGGTTCTGGCTGAGTATCGTGGAATCGCGGTTGGCGATCTGACCAAGCTGCGCGCGAAAGCGCGTGAGCAACAGGTTTACCTTCGCGTGTTGAAGAACACGCTGGCGCGTCGCGCTGTCGAAGGTACCCCGTTTGCTCCGCTGGCAGAGCAGATGACCGGTCCCCTGATCTACGGCATCTCGGAAGATGCAATTGCTGCTGCCAAGGTCGTCAACGACTTCGGCAAAACCAATGACAAGTTGATCATCAAGGCTGGTTCCTACGAAGGCAAGGTGATGGACAAGGCTGGCGTGCAAGCGCTGGCAAGCATCCCGAGCCGCGAAGAACTGCTCTCCAAGCTGTTGTACGTTATGCAAGCACCTGTTTCCGGCTTCGCGCGCGCTCTGGCCGCGCTGGCAGAAAAGAAACAAGGCGAAGAAACCGCTGCGTAACGCACTTCAGTCGAGCGTGATTGATCGCTGGCTGTATCCGAATTCAATTTAGGAGTATTTCAAATGGCAATCGCAAAAGAAGACATCCTCGAGGCAGTAAGCTCGATGTCGGTTCTGGAACTGAACGAGCTGGTTAAGGCGTTCGAAGAAAAGTTTGGCGTGTCGGCAGCTGCTGTTGCAGTGGCAGGCCCGGCGGGCGCAGCTGCGGCTGTAGCTGAAGAGCAAACCGAATTCACGGTCAACCTGACGGAAGTCGGCGCGAACAAGGTTTCGGTCATTAAGGCTGTTCGCGAACTGACGGGTCTCGGCCTGAAGGAAGCGAAGGATCTGGTTGACGGTGCACCGAAGCCTGTTAAGGAAGCGGTACCGAAGGCTGCAGCTGAAGAAGCCAAGAAGAAGCTGGAAGAAGCCGGCGCGAAAGCTGAAATCAAGTAATTTTCGGCGCGCTGTGCGAAGGCTGGCGGTTTTCCACCGCCGGCCTTTTTGTGCTTTGTGGGAACTACGTTTTTGCTAGGTTGTTTCGGCAAAAACGTGACCCAAGAGGCCAAAGAAAATCGCCTTTCAGTAATATTGACCGGCGTTTCTCTTTGTCTTCTGAAGCGACTGCAGAAGGCAAGTTTGGTCGGGTAGCGGGCAACATAGGCATCCGCTGCCGTCAGCCAGCGGTTGGTAGCGGCCAACCACCAAGCTTCTAGGCTCGTTCAAGCCATCGGACGGCCATCGGGTCTCAGTCGGTGAACACTCGGGTTGTCTCATCAAGGTATCCTGCCTCGACAACAATGCCCGCCGTGATTCGGAGATCGTATGCAATATTCCTTCACCGAGAAGAAGCGTATTCGCAAGAGTTTCGCGAAACGCCCCATCGTTCACCAAGTACCTTTCCTGCTGGCTACCCAGCTTGAATCATTCAGCACATTTCTGCAAGCCGACACGTCTTCGACGCAACGCAAGCCGGAAGGCCTGCAAGCGGCGTTTACGTCCGTTTTTCCCATTGTTTCTCACAACGGCTTCGCGCGCCTGGAGTTCGTCAGCTACATGCTGTCGCCGCCGGCATTCAACATCAAGGAATGTCAGCAGCGCGGTTTGACGTACTGCTCGGCACTGCGCGCGAAGGTCCGCCTGGTGTTGCTCGACAAGGAATCGCCGAGCAAGCCGGTTGTCAAGGAAGTGAAGGAACAGGAAGTGTACATGGGCGAAATTCCGCTCATGACGCCGACTGGTTCGTTCGTCATCAACGGTACGGAACGTGTGATCGTTTCGCAGCTGCACCGCTCGCCGGGCGTGTTCTTCGAACACGACAAGGGCAAGACGCATAGCTCGGGCAAGCTGCTGTTCTCGGCACGTATCATTCCCTACCGCGGTTCGTGGCTCGACTTCGAATTCGATCCGAAGGACGTGCTGTACTTCCGCGTCGACCGTCGCCGCAAGATGCCGGTCACGATCCTGCTGAAGGCCATTGGCCTCACGCCGGAACAGATCCTCGCAAACTTCTTCGTGTTCGACAATTTCACGCTGATGCCGGAAGGCGCGCAGATGGAATTCGTGCCGGAGCGTCTGCGTGGTGAAGTCGCGCGCTTCGACATTACGGACCGTGACGGTAACGTGATCGTCCAGAAGGACAAGCGGATCAACGCCAAGCACATTCGCGACCTCGAAAACGCGAAGACGAAGTTCATCTCGGTCCCCGAAGACTACCTGCTCGGCCGCGTGCTGGCGAAGAACGTCGTCGACGGCGACACCGGTGAAGTCATTGCTAACGCGAACGACGAAATCACCGAAACCGTGCTCGAAAAGCTGCGCGAAGCGAAGATCAAGGACATCCAGACGCTCTACACGAACGATCTGGATCAAGGTCCGTACATCTCGTCGACGCTGCGTATCGACGAAACCGCCGACAAGATGGCCGCTCGCATCGCGATCTACCGCATGATGCGTCCGGGCGAACCGCCGACCGAAGAAGCGGTCGAGGCGCTGTTCAACCGTCTGTTCTACAGCGAAGACGCATACGACCTGTCCAAGGTAGGTCGTATGAAGTTCAACCGCCGTGTCGGCCGCGACGAAATCGTCGGCCCGATGACGCTGCAAGACGACGACATCCTCGCCACGATCAAGATCCTGGTCGAGCTGCGTAACGGCAAGGGCGAAGTGGACGACATCGACCACTTAGGCAATCGTCGTGTGCGTTGCGTCGGCGAACTGGCGGAGAACCAGTTCCGCGCCGGTCTCGTGCGTGTGGAACGTGCCGTGAAGGAACGTCTGGGTCAGGCTGAAAGCGAAAACCTGATGCCGCACGACCTGATCAACTCGAAGCCGATTTCCTCGGCCATTCGCGAGTTCTTCGGTTCGTCGCAGCTGTCGCAGTTTATGGACCAGACCAACCCGCTGTCGGAAATCACCCACAAGCGCCGTGTTTCGGCTCTTGGCCCGGGCGGTCTGACGCGTGAGCGCGCTGG
>JBEKNG010000047.1:0-14096 GCA_049523075.1 Paraburkholderia sp. | reverse complement strand
CGGGACAAACGATATATACTGTTTTCAGAATTTTCCACACGGAGATAACTACCATGGCCGCACCCAGCACCAAAAAGCCGACAAAGAAAGCCGTTCCATCGCCCGCTCGCTCAAACGGCAGTGCAGAGGCCGTTGGCGCGCCGGTCGGCGCGTTGAAGAAGAGGGCTGTGACGGCCGAAGCGGTCAGGCCGAACACAACGCGTGCGAAGCGTGCCAGCCCTGTAGAAGCCGAACCGGTTAACGTGGCTGCCGAGCAAAAGCCGAAGCGCGTGAAGAAGGAGAAGGTCGTCCGCGACAGCTTCACCATGCCGAAGGCCGATTACGAAAAGCTCGGGGAGTTGAAGCAGAAATGCCTAAGCGCGGGCTTGGCCGTGAAAAAAAGTGAATTGCTGCGAGCCGGTCTGCTGCTGCTCGAAGCGGCGCCTCTTGCCCAGTTGCTCGATGCGATCGCGGCGGTCGAAACGGTCAAGACGGGGCGGCCCGCTAAACCGTCGCAGCAGAGCGCGGCGCACTAAACCGCACCAAGCTGCACCAGACGGCGCGCCACAACGGGCGCGGGCGCTGCGAGGTTGGGTCGCTCGTTCGTCCCGCTGCATGTGCTAAAGGTGAGTCTTTTCGGGAACATCAGCCGCGCGGAGAGGTCGTGCCAGATCGAACACTGTTCGATCGGCGCGCCTCATGCGGCGCGGACATCGCCCATGCCGGACCGCTCACGGCAACGGTCCTAGCGCTTCAGAAAATCGTCGAGCCGCATCGAGCCCGAAGCGGCTCGGCAACAATTTCGTGTCACGATCGTGCAGTATCTCGAAACCCATGCGCCATGCGGCGATGCGCTTGCCATAGCAGATCAGCGTATCGAGCGACTGCATCACGAACACGATGGCCGGCAACACGTCCCGGTAGAGCGCCTCCGCTTGCGCGAGGTCGCCGCTCGTGAAAGCCTGATAGATGCGTTGCTGCCAATCGAAACAGTCCGGCGCCACGATCATGCCGGCGCAACCGGCACGTAGATTGTCGATTAACTCCAGGCCACCGCGCCCGTTCAGTACCGGCATTAGATGCCCGATGCGCGCGACCGTCTCCGCGAGGGCGATCGATGGCCCCTCTCCTTTGAGCAGATGGAAATTCGGACACTGTGCGGCGAGCCGTTCGAGGCTATCGGGCGAAAGACCTACGCCGAGATATTCGGGGGCGTTCTGAATGCCCATGGGCAAGTCGAACCCTGTCATCACGGTGGCGAAGAAATCGAAGTAGAACGATTCCGGCTGAGGCGCGCTGCCCGGGGGTAACGTGGGCGGCTGCAAAATCAGCCAGCTTGCGCCTTGTTCCACCGCGAAGCGGGCAAGGTCGCGTTGAGCCTCTACGGTCGTGCCGCTGATGGTGACCGCGAGCGGCAACGCCCCACCGCTATCCTCGCGCGCCCACTGGATCACCTGTTCGCGTTCAGCACGCGAGAGCTTGTTGACTTCAGTCGCCAGACCCAGCACTGCCACGCCGGGGGCATTCGCCCGCACCACGGCCTGCATCTGTCTGCGCATTGCTTCCCGATCGAGTTGGTTATTGCGATCGAAGAACGCGTAAAGGATCGGATAGATCCCTGCGATCTCAAGGGGATTTGTGTTTGACTCGTTCATAGCGGTCCGCGTCCGTTTGGCAATCCAGGTCTGCTAGCACGTGAGCGCAGCCCGGTTGCCACTTTTAGCTGCGTCAGTTTCCAGTGGCGACGCTCGCTCAATGAGAATCGCGCGGCACTGCTGCGCCGCTGGAGCCGACGAGAAACGCCAGATCGGCGCCCAGATTGGCCTGCTGTACGGTCTCCACATACAACTTGTACCAGCCGCGCTGCGGCGTGGGCGGAGCTTGCCATGCAGCGCGGCGGCGCGCTAGTTCAGCATCGTCGACATCGAGATGAAGGCGCCGTCCCGCCACGTCGAGTTCGATCATGTCGCCATTCTGCACGAGCGCCAGCGTGCCGCCAGCGGCCGCTTCCGGGGCCACGTGCAGGACGACCGCGCCGTAGGCCGTGCCGCTCATACGGCCATCGGAGATGCGCACCATGTCGGTAATGCCCTGTTTCAATACCTTGGGCGGTAATGGCATATTGCCGACCTCCGCAAAGCCGGGGTAGCCCTTCGGCCCGGCGCCTTTGAGCACCATTACGCAACTGGCGTCGATATCGAGGCTGTCGTCGTTGATCCGTGCATGCAGATCTTCGATGCTCTCGAAGACGACCGCGCGGCCACGGTGCTGCAGAAGCGCCGCCGTTGCCGCCGAGGGTTTGATGACGGCGCCATCCGGCGCCAGATTGCCCTTCAGCACGGCGATGCCGGCTTTGGCTTTGAACGGCGCTTCGATTGGGAAAATCACTTTGCGATCGAAGCATTCGGCGCGGCTGACGTTGTCCCAGATCGTGCGACCGTTCACGGTCAACGCGTCGCGTTGGAGCAACTGCGCCTCGCCGAGTTCGCGCAGCACCGCAGGCAAGCCACCCGCGTAGTAGAAGTCCTCCATCAGGAATTCTCCAGACGGCTGCAGGTTGACGAGGCACGGTACCTCGGAGCCGCGTTCCCAGTCTTCCAGCTTCAGGTCGACGCCAATCCGTCCGGCAATCGCCAGCAGGTGCACGACCGCATTCGTCGAACCGCCGATGGCTGCGTTGGCGCGGATCGCGTTTTCGAAGGCGGCACGGGTCAGGATCTTGTCCATCGTGAGGTCTTCGTTGACCATCTCCACGATGCGACGTCCCGCCATGTGCGCGAGGACCTGGCGACGCGCGTCGACCGCGGGAATCGCGGCATTGTGCGGCAGTCCCATGCCGAGCGCCTCGACCATGCTGGCCATCGTCGAGGCCGTGCCCATGGTCATGCAATGGCCGCGTGAGCGGTTCATACAGCTTTCCGCCTCGATGAACTGCTCCATGTCTATGGTGCCGGCGCGGACCTGCTCGGACATTTGCCATACGCCGGTACCCGAGCCGAGTGTCTGGCCTCGATAGCGGCCGTTCAGCATCGGGCCACCCGAGACGGCGAGGGTCGGCAGATTGCACGACGCGGCGCCCATCAGAAGCGCAGGCGTGGTTTTGTCGCAGCCGCACAGCAGGATGACGCCGTCGATCGGATTGCCGCGAATCGACTCCTCGACGTCCATCGACGCCAGATTGCGAAACAGCATGGCGGTGGGCCGCAAATTGGATTCACCCAGCGACATGACCGGAAACTCCACCGGAAAGCCGCCTGCCTCGTACACACCCTTCTTCACATATTCGGCCAGTTCGCGGAAGTGGGCGTTACAGGGCGTGAGTTCCGACCATGTATTGCAGATGCCGATCACCGGCCGGCCATCGAACAAATGATGTGGCAGCCCCTGGTTTTTCATCCACGAGCGATGAATGAAGCCATCCTTGTCGGCTTTGCCGAACCAGGCCTGGCTACGCAACGGTTTCTTGGTTGGGCTATTCACGGGTGTCTCCTTTCGTACGCTTCATGAGCGGGATCATTGGATGAAACGCAAGTCATCTTTCAGAATCCGCACGATTCGGCCAGGCTCTCGACGTTGCGATGCTCACGGTGTGTCTTCGACTGTACGAGCGGTGCTGAAGCCCGTCAACCCATGCACGGCTGTCCCCCGATGTGGCGCGTTTATCTCGAAAATGATGCGTCAAATCACGCCGCAGACAAGGTCGAACTGCGTGTCGCTCAGGTAAAGGTGAGGACTTTCGGGAGTACGAAAAACATCGGGAAATGTTGCGGAATATGTTGGCGAAATGACTGGTGTCAAATTGACGAAGTGCAGGGCACTTGCTTGACGCTGCCATAAGCCGATCCCGCGCAAACAGCGCACAGGACCGGCTTTCAGGCTTGGATGCCGCGCAGTGAGATCAGTGCCGCTGAAGCGTGTACAAACGGCTCGCGCAAGACGTGCGCCCGGGTGCGACTCACGATAGGTGAGGATATTCGGGAGCCGAACGCCGCAGACCTTAGGTGAGTCAGCACGCGCTGCGTCAACTCACGGATATCTCACGGATATCCGCGACGGGTGTCTCTCCGAAGGCGTCGCTCAATGCGAAGTCGATCAATTGGGTTGCGCACTGCTCCGGCGAAACCAGTTGGCCGTTGCGTTTGAGTGCTTCGAATTTCTCGCGCAGCGGGAATTTTTCTTCGCCACTGCCGCGAATCTCCGCCTGCATGTTGGTGTCGACCACGCCCGGCGCCACGCTGCAGATTCGCAGCGCGCGGTTCGCGTCGAGCACGACAGCGCGCGCATGATGATCGAGCGCGGCCTTGGTTGCGCAATAGATGCTCCAGCCGGGGTAGGCATTGCGGCCCGCTCCGCTTGAGATGTGCACGATGCGCCGGTCGCTCGCGGTGACGCTGGCAGCGGCGACGGCGCTCGCCAGCATCAGTGGCGTCGCCAGGTTCAGGCCCACCGCGCTGGCTATGGCGGCTGCGTCCTGCGTTTCGAGCGGGCCGATCGGCTGCACCGTACCTGCGTTGTTGAAAAGCAGCACGCGATGCGCACCATCGACGAAGCGGCGCAACGCGTCACCTGCGATCCATCGTGCGACGCTTGCCGGATCGGCGAGATCAAGTTCGACTTCATCGAGTGTCTGAGGATAACGCTGCGCGAGTGCGGCGTTACGCGAACGCGAGAGCGCCAACACGGCAATGTTGCGCGACAGCAGTTGTTCCGCGAGCGCAGCGCCGAGGCCGCGTGTGTGGCCGGTAACGATGGCGCGAGTAATGTGCGAGGTCATGAGGGTCGACAGGGAGGACGGATAGGACCTCATATTTTCTCACGATGCACGCCGGGTCTGCAGTGGCGCGCCCCTCACGTCGTGCGGAAGCGCTCCCGGTACTGCACGGGTGTCGCGCCGATGCGCCGCACGAACACGATGCGCATGCGGTCGGCGGTGCCAAACCCGCAGTCGTAGGCAATCGTCTTGAGCGCGGCGGCACTGCTCTCGAGCAGCTTGCGGGCCGCGTCCACCCGCGCACGCTCGACGAACTCGTGTGGCGTGACGCCGGTTTCCTCCACGAAGACCCGCGCGAAATTGCGTGCGCTCATGGCCGCGACGTCCGCGAGCTGCTTCACCGTGAAGCGCTCGCCGATATGTTCCATCACGTGTGCCTGAACCTTCGCCACCGCCGACGTCTCATCTGCAGGCGCCGTCAGATACGGGCTGAACTGGGACTGACCGCCCTGGCGTTGGGCGAAGACGACGAGGCGCTTGGCGACCGCAAGCGCGATGCGCGGCCCATGATCTTCGGCGACTAGCGCGAGCGACAAATCGATCCCGGCCGTTACGCCCGCCGACGTGACGAGCCGCTCGTCGCGCAGATAGATGCGGTCGAAGTCGACCCGCGCGCGCGGAAACTGCGTGGCCAGTTGCTCGGCGTGTTGCCAGTGGGTCGTGACGCTGCGCTCATCAAGCAGACCCGCGTGGCCGAGCGCGAATGCGCCGGTGCAGATCGACCCGTAGCGTTTGCAACGCGCGGCGACACCCGTAAGCCAGTCCGTCAGTCGCGGGTCGGGCCCGTTGTCCGGCAGGGCGGGGCCGCCCGCCACCAGCGCGAGATCGAAGGCGCGGCTGGTTCCTTCGAACGTATCGTCGGCGACGAGCGCCATGCCATTCGAGGCGCGCAATGCGCCCGGCTCTGCGCTTAGCACTGTCACTTCGTAATGGGCGTTGCGCGGAAGAAAATTGTTGGCTTCCGAAAAGACGTCCACGGGTCCTGCGACATCAAGTGCCTGGACTCCGGGAAAGATCGCAACAGCGACGGTTGGCATCGAATGACCTCATTGAGAACAGGCTCCGCCCGCATCCAGGGGCGACATGACCCGCGACGGCAGACGGGTCACGGAAGAGCATAGCAAACCTTGGCTGTGCGCCGCTTTCGTCTTGGCAGAGTTGGAGCAGGCGGTATGAATGATCCACACCATGTCGACGGCGCGGGCGATTTTCTGTCCGCACGGGGAAAGGTGAGGATTTCCAGGGACTCGATTTTTTTGAGGTAAAGGTGATCGGTCCAAATGGCTCGGCACTCACGTGTCGTGATCCCGAATAGTCTCACCTTCGTGGACTTCGCGATCGTGCTGCTGATTGGCGGCGCGGCTTCGATGATAGGTGGCGAAGCATGCCGGTGGTGCTTCGACCGATGTCTATGGTGCGCCGCGCGTGACGACTCGCATCACCCGTCGCGTCAAAGGTGAGAGTTTTCGGGAGTTGTGACGCGGGTGCATTCTGACCATCGCAGGACCACCCGCGTCCATGCTGCGCGGCAATTTCCTGGAGGTCGTGGTCGTATTCGAGAATGGTGAGCAGTTCGCCATCGATCTGCCTCGATCGATGCATGCGCAACAATTCCCTGCGTCTCGCAGCAATGGCCGCCAACACGACGGCAAAGTGTGCAGCGCGCTCGTCGGCTGGGAAGGTGGCGTATGTGAGCCCTGTTCTCTTCGCCGCGACATGGTGGTGACTGACAGGCTTTCACGTGGACCCTACAAGCCGTTGTGAATGGCAATGAGAGCATGTGTTGTTTTAATGAATGGTATTTGTAATTTATGAATTGTCGGATAGCTTGGCAGGAACGCTCCTTATAGGGTGCTTGGGCTTCGAACAAGTACAACCAATAAGGATGACTATGAAAAACAAAAAAGTTACCGAGAGTCCAGCAGGCATGGCGGCCTGCTGTCTGCATTTCTGCTGCTCCTGGTCGCGTTTGGCGCGAACGCGGCGGACTGCAACGCGCTCTATGCGGCTACCGGTGCAGTACCAGGTTCTCCCACCTGCGGTGGGATGCGTAACCAAGGTCGAATTTGAGGCAAACTGCGCAATGACGGATGGACCTAACTTTCAGCCGGGACGGAAAGGCCGACATCTTCACAAAAGATGGCGACGAGTCGAATGCGGGCAAACCGACCGCTGATTTCACTCCAGTTGGAGCGACACGCGCCACACTCAAAATACGGCTTCCGAAACCATGAATACGATTGACTTTATACAGGAACGTTGCGATTTCACGCCGCTTTGGGAGCGTGCGACGGCGGGTGTTCAGATGCTTCGCGGGAGGCCGTTAGCAGACCTCCTTTACTTCGATTCTGTCGATCTTCAGACTCAGAAGTTCTTTGAACTGATTCAACACCTGCTGGCGTCGGAAGGGACGACTGATTTTGCGACATTGGTCTTGAAGCCTGATCCGTTCGGGTACTTCAATTTTCATTTTGGAAAGTTTCCTGGTTTTATACACCGCGCGCGAAATACTGACGATGAGTTCTTCGAGTTTCTGATGGAAGATCCCGGTGGCAGCCTTGCCGACGCGCTCGGAGTTAACTCCGAGCACTATGTTCTGCTGCCTTTGCCGGGCGACTGGATTGTATTCGGCGACCGGTCATGGGGCATCGGTGTCCTGTATGGTCCTCCGGACATCATGGATCGCGCGAAGAATTTCTATCCGTTCTTCAAGTCCCCACCGGAGCGCTTCAAAATAGAGCCGTAGCCCAAAGGTCCGTGGCGTCGTGCGTTTCCCTTGCGCCCCATCATCAGGCGCAAGGGGGACACGGCAACCGTAAAAATCCACTTGGGTCGTCAATGAGCAATATTGATTTCTTCCACGACCACGAGACCTTCACGTCCCTTTGGCGGCGTGCGTGTGAGTGCGCGAAAATAGTGGCGGTGACTCCAGCGTCGGACCTACTTCACTTTGATTCTGCAAACATTGCCACGCAGGTTTTCCTACACCTCATTCGAGACATCACGGGCTTCAAGGGAACGGGAAAATTCGCTGTGATCGTTCTCAACCCAGATCCGTTCAGCTATTTTCATTTCCATTTTGGCAAGTATCCCGCCTTCATAGTTGACGCGCGCCATAGCGACGATGACCTTTTCGACATCCTGATGAAGGACCCCGGAGATAGTCCGGCTGACGCGATTGGCTTTTATTCGGAGCAGTATGTTGTCTTACCGATATCGGGCGAATGGTTCATGTATGCCGACCGGGCATGGGATGGCGGTACTGGTGTCCTGACCGGTCCGTCTGATGTGATGACGTTTGCCAGGGGTGCCGTTTGGGGCGGCGCTTGGTCTACGCACATCGCGGATGAAGGTCAAGCGAAGGTCGAGGTTAGACAGGAAAGGTAATGAGTCAACTAGATTACATATATGATCTGGCGGAGTTCACCCAGCTATGGAATCGTGCGAACGCGGGCGTGCGGTTGCTTGCGAATATGCAGCGGGAAGAACTGCTGTATTTCGATCCGATCGATATCGCAACGCCCAAGTTCTTTGAACTTTTGCAGACGTTACTGACAGCGAAGGGCACGACCGACCTTGCAACATTGATTTTGAAAACGGACCCGTTCGAATATTTTCACTATCATTTCGGCAAATACCCGGGATTCGTTCACGGAAAAGACAACACATACGTCGAGTTCCTCGATTTCATGATGCAGGACCCTGGTGGCAGTATGGCCGATGCACTGGGAGTCAACCACGAGCACTATGTACTCTTGCCTGTTGATGGTGACTGGATCGCGTTTGGTGACAGGTCGTGGGAGGTCGGCGTGTTCTATGGTCCTCCGGACATCATGGAATGCGCGAAGAATTTCTATCCATTATTCAGATCCCCACCGGAGCGTTTCAGAATAGAACTGTAGTCGACAGGTCCGTGCAATCCGACTTTTTCCCCCTGCGCCAGATCACCGGACGCAGGGGGAAAAGCCGCTTCAGCCTGGTAGCCGGTGACTCTAGATATTGGAGCTAGCACGTCGATTCAGTGGCCGCGCGGGCTTTGCTCCGGCTAGGAAGGGGCCACGGAGAAACGCATAGGCGGGGCAGATTTGCGACACGTCTACCAGGAATCGGACTTGCCTCCGCGTGGTGAGCATCCAGAACCATGAATACAATTGACTTCATACACGAACGGTGCGAGTTGATGCCGCTATGGGAGCGCGCGACCGCGGGCGTCCAGACGCTTCGCGACAGATCGTCTACGGATCTGCTTTATTTTGATTCCGTCGACATATCGACGCAAAAATTCTTCGATCTCATTCGAGCTATGCTTGCTTTCAAGGGCGCCAGGGATTTTGCCTCGCTAGTTCTGAGGCCCGACCCGTTCAGCTATTTTCATTTTCATTTCGGCAAGTATCCTGGATTTATACATCGCGCTGAACACACCGATGATGACTTCTTTGAGTCTTGGCAAAGGGACCCGGGCGGCAGCCCGGCGGACTGTCTCTGGGCAGACTCAGAACGATATGCGGTCCTGCCGATTCCCGGAGATTGGTTCGTGTACGCAGACAGAAAATGGGAAATGGGCGTGCTATCCGGCCCTCCGGATATCATTTCATTTGCACGCAATTTCTATCCGTTTTTTCTTGATCCTGGGGAAGGCTTCAAGATTGTTGGCTAATCGAACTGAAGTAGGCTTCCACCTTATGCGGAAATGGCGCAATGGATCGCGCCATTTCTCCATATCTAAAAAAGCGCGCTATGCCAACGTGCGGACCGTGCCGTCGTGTCATGGACCGCGAGCGCAGTTCCATCAAGACAGGCGTACTGCGGGCCACCCCCATGCAGGCTCGTGTCAGTAATTTTAAAGATCCTGCTAGCTACATGCCCACCGGAGCGCTTCAAAATAGAGGCATAGTCCAAAGGTCCATGCCATCGGGTGCTCTTCCTTTGCGCGACTATCACCCAGCGCGGGAGCGTGATAAGCCGTCCGGTTTGGTCTTCTGAGCGCAAAGGAATGCCCCTTAAGCCTGCAACGTCCCCCCCGCCACATCCTCCCGCGACTGCACCTGCAGCACCGCATCACGCTTATCCAGCAGATGCTGCCGCAAGATCGCGCTTAAGCGCTTGCCGTCGCGCGCTTCCAGCGCCTCCAGCATTTCGCCGTGATCATGAACCGCCCGGTCCCACTTCGGGATCTGGAAGTTCGAACGAAAACGTAGCGCCTGCAACCTTCGGTTGACCGAAATATAGGTCTGCCGCAAGGCCGAATTGCGCGCCGCTTCGTTGATCTTGTCGTGGATCGCCTGGTTGCGGTTGTAGTACCCCGCCAGATCGTTCTGCGCGCGGCACGCCAGCATCGCGTAGTGCAGCGCCTTGATCTCGGCCAGTTCCACCGCAGTGATCCGCTCGGCCGCCAGCTCGCCCGAAAACGCTTCGAGCCCGCTCATCAGTTCGAAGGTCTCGCGCAACTCCGCCTCCGACATCTTCGACACCGAGGCCCCGCGGTTCGGCCAGATCTCAATCAGTCCTTCCGCCGCGAGCACTTTCAGCGCTTCACGCAACGGCGTGCGGGAAATGCCGAGCGTTTCGCACAACTCGCGCTCGTTGAGCTTCTTGCCCGGTTCCAGCACACCTTCGACAATAAAGCGTCTAATGTGCTCGACGACGGTGTCGTGCAGCCGCTGCCGCTCAACCTTCGGCAATAGCGGGGCGCTAGCGGTGCTCGCTTCAAAATCCGAATTTTGCATACAAAGCCCCTGATCATGTTTCACGCGATTTTATCGGAAGCTGATGCATTAGGTAAGATGGCGGGTAAACACGGGTGCCGACAGGCCATTTTTGCCTTGGGTTCGTCGCCGAACTGCTGATATAGTTTTTTGCATGCAAAATCCAATCGGAGAAGACCATGCTGAAATTTGACTTTCATCCTGCTGGCCGTCACTTCCTGCAGATTCCGGGGCCGAGCCCGGTGCCGGACCGCATCCTGCGGGCAATGAGCTATCCGACCATCGATCACCGTGGCCCGGAATTCGGCGCGCTCGGCCTGAAGGTGCTCGACGGCATCAAGAAGATCTTCAAGACCCAGCAACCGGTGGTGATCTACCCGGCCTCGGGCACCGGCGCGTGGGAAGCTGCGCTGTCCAACACGCTGAGCCCCGGCGACCACGTCCTGATGTTCGAAACGGGCCACTTCGCGACGCTGTGGAAAAAGATGGCGGAAAGCCTCGGGCTCAAGCCGGAGTTCCTCGGTCTGCCGGGCATCGAGGGCTGGCGCCGTGGCGTTCAGCCGCAGATGATCGAAGCGCGTCTGCGCGAAGACACGCAGCACGCGATCAAGGCGGTTTGCGTGGTTCACAACGAGACCTCGACGGGCGTCACCTCCGATATCGCCGCCGTACGCCGCGCGATCGACGCTGCCGGCCATCCTGCCTTGCTGCTGGTCGACACCATCTCGGGTCTGGCCTGCGCCGACTACCGCCATGACGAATGGGGGGTGGACGTCACCGTGTCGGGCTCACAAAAGGGTCTGATGCTGCCGCCGGGCATCAGCTTCAACGCAGTCTCGCCAAAGGCCATCGCCGCCAGCAAGCAGGCGAAGCTGCCGCGCGCCTTCTGGGACTGGACCGAGATCATCGAGATGAACAAGTCCGGCTACTGGCCGTACACGCCGAACACGAACCTGCTGTACGGTTTGTCGGAAGCGCTCGACATGATTCTGGATGAAGGGCTCGACAACGTGTTCGCGCGTCACAACCGTCTCGCCGAAGCCAGCCGTCGCGCCGTGCGGGCGTGGGGCCTCGAGATCCAGTGCGCCGACCCCGCCGTCTATAGCCCCGTGTTGACGGGTGTGATGACGCCCGAAGGGTTCGACGCCGACGCGGTACGCAAGACCATCTACGAACACTTCGACATGTCGCTAGGCACGGGTCTCGGCAAGATGAAAGGCCGCATGTTCCGCATCGGCCACCTGGGCGATTGCAATGACCTTACGCTGCTGGCGACGCTGGCCGGCTGCGAAATGGGCCTGAAACTGGCGGGTGTCCCGATTGCTGCAAGCGGCTTGCCGGCGGCGATGGAGTGGCTCACGAGCCAGGCTCAAGGCGCAGGGTTGAAGGCCGCCGCCTGAGCAGCGGCGCCGTATGACGGGGGAGGCGGGGAGCCTTCCCCAGGTGGTAGAGGGGCGTAGTGTTCACAAGACGCTACCCCCATGCAGCATACGCTCGGGGATCCACGACGCAGCGCGCTGTTCCAGGCGCGCAGTCGATACCAGCAACGGAGACGGACGATGAAGCGGTTTCGCGTGACCAGTGCGAGCAGTATCGTTTTAGTGATGCTGTGTATTATGTATTTCATTACCTACCTAGACCGCGTCAACGTCAGTACCGCAGCAGCCGGCTTTGGTAAGGAGTTCCATCTTTCCCATACTCAAATCGGTCTCGTCTTCTCGGCTTTCGCCTATCCGTACCTTGTGTTTCAGATTATCGGCGGTTGGGTGAGCGACCGTTTCGGCGCCAAGCGCACGCTACTCTGCTGCGGCGCGGTGTGGGGGCTGGCCACCATTCTGACTGGTCTTGCCGGCGGCCTCACTTCGCTGCTCGCCGCGCGCTTGTTGCTGGGCTTCGGTGAAGGGGCGACGTTTCCGGCCGCGACAGCCGCGATGGCGCGCTGGGTGGCCAAAGAAAAGCGCGGCTTCGCGCAAGGCATCACGCACGCGGCCTCGCGCATCGGCAATGCGGTGGCGCCGGCCGCAATCGTTGTCGTGATGGCCACCTGGGGCTGGCGCGAATCGTTCTATATCTGCGGCGTGTTCAGTCTGGTATGGGTGATTGTCTGGGCGGTTACCTTCACGGAGCATCCGAAAGACCACCCGCGCATCACGGCCGACGAACTGGAGACACTGCCGATACCCAAGCCGAAAGCCGCCAACATACCTTGGAAAGCGCTGTTTCGTCGCATGGCGCCGGTCACGATTGTCTACTTCTGCTACGGCTGGACCCTCTGGCTCTTCCTCAGCTGGATTCCGCAATACTTCCTGCATAGCTACCACCTCGATCTGCAAAAGTCGGCCATTTTCGCCTCGACCGTGTTTTTCGCGGGCGTGCTCGGCGATACGCTCGGCGGCATCGTCACGGACAAGGTCTTTACGCGCACCGGGAGTCTGAAGCGCGCGCGTAGCTGGATGGTGTCGACCTGCATGCTGTTGACACTCGCTGTACTACTGCCGTTGATGTTTGCGCACAACCTGTATGTCTCCATGGCGTGCCTGTCCGCCGGCTTCTTCTTTGCGGAAATGACGATCGGTCCGATGTGGGCGATTCCGATGGACATTGCACCGGAATACTCCGGCACCGCTAGCGGCATGATGAACACCGGTTCGGCCTTGGCGGCGATCATTTCGCCGGTTGTCGGCGGCTTTCTGATCGACCGCTTCGGCAGCTGGGAATTGCCCTTTGTCGGCAGCATCCTGCTGATGGGCCTCGGCGTAGTGTTGGCCTTCCGCATGCAGCCGGACAGCAAATTCCAAATGAGCGCGACGGCGGGCGCGCATGTGGCGCCTAGCCTGAAAGTCTGAGTACACGCGGCACGCTGTTTTCAACCTCTGATCCGTATTGACGTAACGATGACCCCTACCGACGTTTCCCTCTTGAGCCAGCGCCTCGCCGATGCGCGCGCACGCCACCTGACGCTCGACACTTTGGCGCCGGAACTGATACCGGCCGACGCCGATGCCGCCTACGCAATCCAGCACGAGATTCTGCATGCGTCCGGCGCGCGGATCGCCGGCTGGAAGATCGGCGCGAAGTCGGAAGCCGGGCCGATCCAGGGCGCGCCGCTGCCAGCGGGCGACGTCTATAACGACGGCGCGAAGCTTCCGCGTGAAGTGTTTGCACCGCTCGGGCTCGAACTGGAAATTGCGTTTCGCTTCGGCCGTCGCTTCGAACCTGCGAGCGAACCGTATAGCGAAGACGAAGTGCTGGCCGGTATCGGAGCGTTCGGCACGACCATTGAAATTGTCGCGAGCCGCTACGCTGCGTGGCCGAACGTCGACAAGCTTGCGCAACTCGCCGACCTGCAGAACAACGGTGCACTTATCGTCGGCGAATTCGTGCCTTACCGTGACGACTTCCCGTTTGTCGCACCGTCGCTGCGTTTCAGTTTCGAAGGGCGCGATGCGGTGCTCGCCGCCGCGGCGAATCCTGCCGGTGATCCGCGCCGGCTGCTCACGTGGCTGGTGAATCACAGCACCGTGCATCGTGGCGTGGCTGTCACGCCGGAGATGGTGATCACGACCGGCTCCTACACGGGCATATTTTTCCCGCAGAGCGCAGGCACGGCGACTGGCCGCATTGAGGGGCTCGCGCCCGTC
>JBEKNG010000046.1:0-14145 GCA_049523075.1 Paraburkholderia sp. | reverse complement strand
CCTCGCCTCCTTGAACCGGCGTCCTGCTCACCTTACTTCACGTTCGCTCCGACCACTTCGTCCCAATGCTTCGTGATGGTGTCCTTGTACGCGTCCTGCTGCGACAGCGTCGGGAACACGACACCCTTGTAGGCCGACGCCGGCGGCAGTTTGTCGAGCAGCGCCTGCGGCACCTTCTTGCCGGCAACCAGCTGGTCGTAGCGGATCGGGTGGCAGTAGCCAGTCAGCCAGCCGATCTGGCCTTCGTCCGAGTACAGGTACTCCATCCACAGCTTCGCGGCGTTCGGATGCGGCGCGAACGCACTGATCGCCTGCACGTAGACGCCCGCTACGACACCCGTCTTCGGCACCACGACCTGCACCTTCGGATTGCCCTTGAGCGTGTCACGGTCAGCCAATGCGTTGTAGTCCCAACGAACCACGATCGGCGTCGTGCCTTGTGCGAGGGACGCGGCCTTACCGATCACCGGCACAAAGTTGCCGTTCTTGTTGAGGTTAGCGAAGTACTTCAGACCGGTGTCAGCGGCCTTGGCGGCATCGCCCTTGCCCGTCGACAGACCCGCAGCGTAGACGGCCTGGATAGCCTGGTTGGCCGAACGCGGATCGCCTGCGAGCGACACGGCGTTCTTGTAGTCGGACTTGAGAAGATCGCTCCAGTCAGCCGGTACCTTGTCGATCATGTCCGCGTTCACTTCGAACGACAGCACGCCGTAATAGTCGCCATACCAGTAGCCGTCAGCATCCTTGGCGGAATCGGGAATCTCCTTCCACGTCGACACCTTGTACGGCTGCAACAGGCCTTCCGACTTTGCGGTCGGGCCGAACGACAGACCCACGTCGATCACGTCCGGCGCTTGCGGTCCCTTGTTGCCCTTGTTGGCCTTGATGGCTTCGACTTCGTCGCCCGAACCGGCATCCGGATTCAGCTCGTTGATCTTGATGCCATACTTCTTTTCGAAGGCGGCGATCATCGGACCGTAGCCGCACCAGTCATGCGGCAATGCGATCACGGTGAGCTGACCTTCCTGCCTGGCGGCGGCGACGAGCGCATCGGGCGGCGCAGCGGACGCGCTGCTCACGCCTGCTGCGGCCACGCCCGCAACCGCTGACATCGAGATAACACGGCTTAGCCTCGTGCGGTTCATAGTATTCCCCATCCTTTGCCTAAAGTTGCTACGTTAGGAAAACTGCCCTTGACGATTGTCTTCGGCACGCGAACTTCCCGGCGCGCCTGCCATGCCTTTCACACGTTAAGCCCGGTTCCCGGACGTGGACAGCATGTCGTGCGCAAGCATATCGATGCGATCGGTACAAACCATGTCCACACCCCATTGGGCGAGCAGCTTCGCGCGGGCCGGATCGTTCACGGTGTAGACGAGCACGCGCAAACCCTCGGAGCGAATCTCGGCGACGCGCTCCGCGGTGAGATGCTTATGGGATGCATGCAGCGAGACGCAGTCGAGTTCACGCACGATGCGCAGCCAGTCGTCAGGCACTGCTTCGAACAACATTCCACGTGGCAACGTGGGGGCTGCCGCGCGTGCAACGACGAGCGCCTCGAATGAGAACGACGACAGCAGCGGCGGCGTCTGGCCTTGCCAGAGCGCGAGCGCAGCCCCGGCGACGAGTTGGCCGGTGATGACCTCACGCCCAGGGCAAGGTTTGATTTCGATGTTGGCGGCAATGCCGTCGCGTTTGCAGCGGGCGGCCGCGTCTGCGAGCGTCGGCAGGCGCTCGCCGGCGAACGCGGCGTCGCGCCACGAGCCTGCATCGAGCTTCGTGAGTTCTTCCCACGTATGCTCGGCGGCGGGGCCATGGCCGTTGGTCGTGCGGTCGAGCGTGTCGTCGTGTAACAGAAAAAGGTGATCGTCCGCCGACAGCTTGGCGTCGAATTCGACCATGCGATACCCGTAGCGCTTGCAGGCGTCGAACCCTGCAAGCGTATTTTCCGGCGCGAGCGTGCCGCCACAGCGATGCGCAACCAGCCGCGGATACGGCCAGTCGGCGACAGTACGATCAATCCCAGTTCCCACGTCTGTACACCTTCGAAATAGACCGGATCGAATCACCACACCCACAGCCAAAGGCTGCCCCTACCGCCCCGTGCCAACATGCTTAAGCTCGCTCGGCGCAAGCGCATATCGTCGTATCAATGCATCGCCGGTCTTGGCGACAAGCGGCGCCGGTTTCGATGGAGTTGCCGTTCGGCGATGATCCAATCATTGTTATGGTTTAGTCTTGCAGCGCCTCGTGCATGGCGTCATGCATCTGCTACTGCGCGCCGTTGGCCAGTCCAGCATCGTCAGTATGACGAACAGAACGTATTATCTCGCCAGCCGGTTGCATGCTGCAGCACCGCATCGCAACGGGCGGAAAGATACTCGTCGAGCCAACTATGGAGCCAGCATACGGCAGATTACCTGCCAAAAGCGATATCAAATGTTCGAAATTGGACATTTCGATCCATTTTCGAACATTCCATGTTCAGATTCGCTACGCCTCACTCGATCTGCGAAGGCTAAATTTAAATACACAAATTTGCAAGGCACCAAAAAAATACAACGCGAAACGGGTACAGTAGCGCCGATGACATCGGCTCGACACACAACCGTGTCAGTGATGTCATGGAAAAAAAACTATCCGGACCGACTCACTCGCAAAGGGAAAATGCATGTGGCAGGAAGACCGTCATCAGAGGATTCGCGCGCTGCTATCGACACTGAAGCGGGTGTCGACTGAACGGATCATGGCGGATCTCGGGGTGTCGCGCGAAACCGTGCGGCGCGACCTGCTCGACCTGGAGGCACTCGGTGAATTGCGACGGGTGCATGGCGGCGCGATCAAGCCCGCCGACGAAGCGCCCATCGCAGAACGCGCCCATACCCGCGTCAAGTCCAAGACGGCAATCGCCAAGGCGGCGATGGGTGTCATCGCCAGCGGCCAGACGCTGTTTATCGACGCCGGCACGACCACCTCGGCACTTGCGGAGGAGTTGGCGAAGCTCGCCAATCTCACGGTGGTGACCAATTCGATCGACGTAGCGCTGAAGATGCGCGGCGTGGCCGAGCAGCAGGCGGAAGCCGCCAACGAAGTCATTCTGCTGGGTGGCTCAATCAGCAACCGGGCCCTGGCGACCGGCGGCAGCACGACGATCCTCGAGATTCATCGCTACCGGGCGGATGTGGCGCTGCTCTCGCCGGTCGGTATCGACCCGCGGCATGGCGCGACCAACTACGATCACGAGGAGACCGAAGTGGCGCGAGCGATGGTTGCCAATGCGCAGCGTGTGGTCATCCTCGCTGACTACAGCAAGATCGGCCAGCGTAGCCGCATTTCGTACTGCCGGCCCGAACAGATCGACGTGCTGATCACCAACAAGAAGGCAGCCGATGCCGCCGACTTCGCGTCCCTGAAGAAGAAGGTCGCGCGGATCATCCTGGCGTAGGCGCTTATTCCGGCGCGTGCAAGGTATCGAGGACGCGTTTGCGCAAGCGCGTATCGTGCAGCGCGCCGGCGGCGTCGAGCACCGGGTACGCGGTCGAGCAGAATAGTGAGTTCAGCCGCTTCATGTCGCTGATCATGTCGAGGTGCAAGGCGCTGGTCTCGATGCTGCGCAAGGTCTGCCCGGCAAGCCGGTCCAGGTGAGCATACGAGTACAGCCGCTCCAGGTCGCGAAACCGCTCCTTCTCCGCCAGCAAGCGCTCCGCGCAGCGCAGATCGTTGTTGAGAAACACCGACAGCCCCAGTTGCAGATTGCTGACGAGACGTGCGTGCAAATCCTCCAGCTCGCCCAGCCCCTGCTCGGAGAACGCCAGCCGATGAGCGATCTTCTTCTCTTCGATATCGCCCACAATGCGCTCGATGATGTCGCCCGCGTGCTCGAGGTTGATGGTGAGCGCAATGATGTCCGTCCAGCGCCTGCTGTCTGCCTCGTCGAGCTGCTCGCGGGAAATGCGCGCGAGGTAGCTTTTGACGGCGGCATACAGGTGGTCCACGTCGTCGTCCATGCGGGCTGTCTCGCGCGCCTTGGCAAGGTTGTTGTGGTGAATCAGCTCGGCGACGTTATCGAGCATCGTGCGGACGATATCGCCAATGCGCAGCACTTCGCGCGCTGCGTTCGCCAGCGCCAGCGAGGGTGTGGAGAGTGCCGCCGCGTCGAGATGCAGCGCCCGCAGTTCGCCGTTCTGCGCCGGGCGGTCCGGCAATAGCCGGGTGCAGATGCGCGCCACTGGATCGATCAACGCGAGGCAGGCGCAGCAGCGTAGCGTGTTGTAGATCAGATGGAACCCGACCACCGCCTCACGCGGATTGCTGATCAGTACAGGTAGACCGCGCGCCAGCAAAGACGCGAACGGCAGGATCAACAGCGCGCCGGTCAGCTTGAATACCAGACTGCCGAGTGCGAGGCGCCGCGCCGCCGCGTTTTGTGCGAGTGTGCCGCTCAACGCCAGCAGGCCGCTACCGAGGTTGGCGCCAATCACAAGGCACAGCGCCACCTTCAGCGAAATGACACCGGACGATGCCAGCGTCGCCGTCAACAGCACCGCAGCGAGACTCGAATAGGAAATCACCGCAAAGGCCGCACCGACCAGCGCATCGAGCATCGTGTCGCCGGTCAGCGCGCCGAACATGACGCGCACGCCCGCACCCTGCATCATCGGCTGAGCGGCTTCGACGATCAGATGCAGCGCCAGCAGGATCAGCCCGAGGCCGATCGCCGTGCGGCCCGCCTGGCCGACGCGCGTCTGCTTGCGCGTGAGGAAGAGCGGCACGCCGACCAGCAGGAGGATCGGCGACAGCCACGAGAGGTCCAGTGTGAGCACGCGCGCCATCAGGGCCGTGCCGACGTCCGCGCCCAGCATGATCACGAGGCCGCTGGCGAGGGGCAGCAAGCCCTGAGCCGCAAACGACGTGACGATCACCGCCGTCGCATTGCTGCTCTGCACGAGACTCGTCACCAGGATGCCGGAACCGAATGCACGCAAGCGGCTACCAGTACTACGGCCGAGGGCACTGCGCAAATCCGCGCCGAGAACACGCAGGATGCCTGTACGAACGATGTGCGAGCCCCACACGAGGAGCGCCACACCGGAGAGAAGGTTAAGCAGAATCAACATAGGGCACTACTCTTCTCAAGCCTCCAACCATGACCGGACCCGCATGCCGCCTGACGACACCCGGAGAAATATGACAGTAGTGTTGCACAATTTTGGCTTATTGTATTTTTGTGTATTTAAATATACGATCTGCCAGCATGCGGCCATGTCTGCCGCGCCGGCAGCGAGCCGGTTGCGAAGCGTTGATGCAAGGAACCCTTAGATGAGTCGTAACCTCGCGCTGTTCGATCTGGACCACACACTGCTGCCGCTCGACAGCGACCAGGCGTGGGCCCACTTCATCGCGAAGCTGGGTGTGGAAGGCGCCGAGCGCCACGCGGAAGAAATCGATGCGTACTACCGCCAATACGTCGCGGGCACGCTCGACATGAACGACTACCTGAACTACACGCTCGCACCGTTGGCACGCCACTCGCGCGCGCAACTGGACGCGTGGCATGCCGCGTTTATGAGCGAGGTAATCGCGCCGGCAATCCGGCCGGCTGCGCGCCAACTCATTCAACGGCATCTCGATGCCGGCGACCTGTGCTGTATCGTGACCGCGACGAATGTGTTCGTGACGGCACCGATCGGCAAGGCGCTGGGCCTCGAGCATCTGCTCGGCATCGAACTCGGCACTGAAGGCGGTGATCCGTTCGCGCGTTACACCGGCACCGCAGTGGGTGTGCCAACTTTCCGCGAAGGCAAGATCGTGCGCACAGAGACCTGGCTCGCGTCGCTGGGCTACGCGCTGCAGGACTTTCCGAAGAGCTACTTCTATAGCGATTCGATCAACGACGTGCCGCTGCTCGAGCGCGTCACGCATCCGGTGGCGACTAATCCGGACCCACGGCTGCGCGCGATTGCGCAGGAGCGGGACTGGCCGGTCATTGAGTTGTTTGCCTGAAGCTTGCGTGATCGAAGCGCGGTTGAGCGCGCCCTGCGCACTCAACCGTTTGGCTGGCCCTACACACGCCCCTTCCACGGCACCAGCCGCCGTTCGAGCGCACGCATCCCCAGGTCGAAGATCCATGCGATCAGACCGATCAGCACAATCCCCATCACCACCACGTCGGTGCGTAGAAAGCTCGACGCGTTCAGCACCATCTGACCCAGGCCCGCAGTTGCCGCCACCATTTCCGCAGCAACCAGGGTGGTCCAGCCAAAGCCAATCGCAATCCGCAGTCCGGTCAGAATCTCCGGCAACGCCGCCGGTAACACCACATAGCGCACGATCTGCGTGAACTTGCCTCCGAGCGAATACGCCGCGTGAATCTGTTCGACGGTCGCACTGCGCGCTCCGGCCCGCGCCGCCATGGCGATCGGCGCGAAACAGGCAAGGTAGATGACGACGATCTTCGCCGTCTCGTCGATGCCGAACCAGATCACCACGAGCGGCAGATACGCGAGCGGCGGCAGCGGCCGATAAAACTCCAGCGGCGGGTCGAGCAGTCCACGCGCCACCCGGCTTACGCCCATCAGAATGCCTACCGGCACCGCAGTGACGGTGGCGAGCGCAAACGCACCGAACACACGCAGTGCGCTCCACGCGAGATGCTGCGACAAGGGCAGGCCGCCCTGGATGCGGCCGTGGCAAGCGTCGATGAAGGCGGCCCAGACTGCCTCAGGCGTCGGCAGGAAGAGCGGCGGCAACCACTGCAGATGCGTGGCGATCCACCACAAGGCAGCAAGCGCACACACCGATGCAACGCTCAACGCGGCGGTCGGTCCTTCGCCTGGCATGCGCCACGCACGTACAGGCCGAGCCTTCTTCAGTGGCTGCGCAGTCGGGCCAGGAGAGGCCTCTGTCACGGTAGCGCCCGATTGAGCCACCGGCGCCGCCTGGCTAAGCGAATCATGTGAAACAGTCACAACAGCACCTCTGCCGGCGCACGCTGATGCAAGCGACTCACCAGCCGTTCACGCCACTCGATAAACTCGGGCGACGATTTCACCGCACGGGCGTCGCGCGTCTCGAGAAAGCGGCGCGCGAATGGCAAATCGTAGCTCTCGGCGATGCGCCCGGGCCCCGGTGTCATCACCACGAGGCGCGTCGCCAAAAACAGCGCTTCTTCAACGCTGTGCGTGATGAAGAACACAGTCTTGCGCGTGCGACCCCACACGTCGAGCACGAGTTCCTGCATCGACTCGCGCGTCATTGCATCGAGCGCGCCCATCGGCTCGTCCATCAGCAGCACTTCGGGATCGCTCGCCAGCGCGCGCGCAATGCCCACGCGCTGCTGCATGCCGCCCGATAACGCGTAGACGCGCGCGTGGGCATGCCGCTCGAGACTCACGAGCGCCAGCATCTCGCGTGCGATACGGTGGCGCTGCGCTTTCGGCACGTGCTGAAAACGCAAGCCGAGCGCGACGTTGTCAAGCACGTCGAGCCATGGCATCAGCGCATACTTTTGAAATACGACGCCACGATCGGCGCCGGGGCCGTTCACCAGTTCGCCGTTCAGACGAACTTCGCCACTGGTTGGCTGGATAAAGCCGGCGATGCAATTGAGCAAGGTCGTCTTGCCGCAACCCGACGCGCCGAGCGCCACGACGAACTCGCCCGACTCGATACGCAGATCGACATCGGCAAGCGCAACGTTCGGCGCCGCGCCTCGCGCGCCTTCGAAGGCAACGTGCAGTTGCCGGATCTCCAGACCACTCATAGGGATACCTGTTGGTTCGGAACGCTATGCGGCGCTGGCGTGCTGACATGACACGCGGCGCCGCCCGTCTCGCTAGTGTGCCACTTGCTGCACAAAGCGTGGATCGATGCCTGCTGAGTAGTCGGGCAACACGTTCTGAATCGTCCCTTGCGTCTTCAGGAACGTCGCCGTCGCAGCCAGCGATTTCGCCGCCCCGGATTGCGCGCCGCCACCCAGCCAGGTATTCGACGCCTGTTGAGCCGGCGAGGGGAATGCGTACAGCGCGAGGCTCGCCGGCACGTCCTGGGCATTCGCTCCCGACTCTTTGGCGACTGCGGCGACTTCAGGCGAAGTCGCGTTCCACGCCGACGTGTGATCGCGATAGTTGGCATCACTCTCAGCGAGCACCTTGACGAAGCGAGCGACAAAGTCCGGATTCTGCTGGGCAAACTTGCGATCGACCACAAAGCCGTCGAAGGTCGCCTTACCCGTTTCCTGGGCAACCTGGCCCGAGGTAATCAGAACCTTGCCGTTCTTCTTCACCTTGGCGAGAACCGGATCCCAGATGTAGGTTGCGTCGATGTCGCCGCGGTCCCAGGCAGCCGCAACTTCTTGCGGGCGCAGGTTGACGATCTTCACGTCAGCCGGGTTCACGCCCGCGGCTTGTAGCGCAACCAGGGTATGGAAGTGCGAGGTCGACACGAACGGCACGCCGATCTTCTTGCCCTTGAGCCCGGCGATGCTTGTCACGCCCGAGCCATCGCGCGCCACCAGCGCTTCGGCATCGTTGATGTTATCGAGAATCCAGAACAGCGAAATATCGACGCCTTGCGACAGGCCTGCCGCGATCGGACTGGAACCGGCCTCACCGAGCTGCACCGAACCCGAGGCCAGCGCGCGGACCACCTCTGCGCCGCTGGCAAGCTGACGATAAACAACCTTGTAACCCGTCTCCTTCTCGACTTCTCCGGTGGCCTGCGCATAGCGCCACGGCAGGACCATGTCCTGGTAGGCGATCACAACTTCTTTGGTATCGGCGTGGGCGACGCTCGCAAACGGAGCGGACACGGCAAGCAGCGTCACGAGCGCGGCGAGCGGGCGGAAAAATCGGTTCATGGAGTAGCCCCGTTGTAATAAGGTGTTTGGGAGGATTTCGACTATAGGGAGTTTGGGCGCGGGCGGTTCTAATGAATTCGAGATTGCTAATCACGCTGTTTGAGCATTGCTTTTCACGCTGAGTCGGGTGAATAAGTCCGTTGGAATGCGCGCACGGGGGTTTGCAACGGAGAGCGGCAGAGTCGCGCACGGCGCGCTAGCTGGCCGTAAAAAAGCCCGCAACAAGTGCGGGCTTCGCTTCAAGCCGGACTACCTGGAACAAGCTCACACCACGCCAGCCCCATGGGCCTGCAAGTCCGCGTGATAGCTCGAGCGCACCATCGCGCCAACCGCCGCGTGGGTGAAGCCCATCTTGTACGCTTCTTCCTCATACATCTTGAACGTATCGGGATGAACGTACGACCGAACCGGCAGATGATGCTCCGACGGTTGCAGGTACTGGCCGATCGTCAGCATGTCAACGTCGTGCTCGCGCAGATCGCGCATCACCTGAAGAATCTCTTCTTCCGTCTCGCCCAGACCCACCATCAGACCTGACTTGGTCGCGACATCCGGATGCAGCGCCTTGAAGTCCTTCAGCAGCTTCAGCGAGTGTGCGTAGTCCGAACCCGGGCGCGCTTCCTTGTACAGACGCGGCACCGTTTCGAGGTTGTGGTTCATCACATCGGGCGGAGCGGCATTGAGAATGCCAAGCGCGCGATCCAGACGGCCGCGGAAATCCGGCGTCAGGATTTCAATGCGCGTTTCCGGCGACAATTCGCGCGTCTGACGAATACATTCCACAAAGTGGGCGGCGCCGCCATCACGCAGATCGTCACGATCCACACTGGTGATCACCACGTACTTCAGCTTCAGGGCCGCAATCGTGCGCGCCAGATTGGCCGGCTCGTCGACATCCAGCGGATCCGGACGGCCATGGCCGACGTCGCAGAACGGGCAACGGCGCGTGCACTTGTCGCCCATGATCATGAAAGTGGCCGTGCCCTTGCCGAAACACTCGCCGATATTCGGGCAGCTCGCCTCTTCGCAGACCGTATGCAAGTTGTGCTCGCGCAGAATCTGCTTGATCTCGTAGAAGCGCGAATTGCCGGTGGCCGCCTTCACGCGGATCCAGTCCGGCTTCTTCAGCTTTTCGATCGGGATGATCTTGATCGGAATGCGCGCGGTCTTGGCCTGCGCCTTCTGTTTCGCCGTAGCGTCATAAGCGGCGGGCGCTGTTGCAGCATCGGTGGCGGCAGAGCCGGAGAGGTTCGCGGTAACGTCAGTCATTCGTTCGATCCAGTCAGGCGGTCACGACACCGGCCTGCGGTTGGGCGACGGCCGCGGGAGTGCCGTCGATGTTTGCGGTGAGGCATGCAGCAAAGGTCCGGGCCACCTCGTCCCAGCCGGCGGCGACGCCAAGCGTTGCCATGTCGACGGTTTCGAGCCCGGCGTAACCGCATGGGTTGATGGCCAGAAACGGCTGCAGATCCATCTTCACGTTCAGGCTGACCCCGTGATAACTGCAGCCATGGCGAATTTTCAGGCCCAGCGCGGCAATCTTGGCACCGGCATGTGACCCCACATCTGGACCAGGCGCCACATAGATGCCCGGGGCGCCCGCCTTGCGTTCTCCGGCGAGATTATACGCCGCGAGCGTATCGATCACGGCCTGCTCGATCCGCGTGACCAGCTCGCGCACCATCAGCTTGCGGCGGCGCAAGTCGAGCAGCAGGTACGCGACGACCTGTCCAGGCCCGTGGTACGTGATCTGTCCGCCCCGGTCGACTTTCACGAGCGGAATGCCGCTGTCAGCGGCCAGCAGGTGCGCCGGATTGCCGGCCTGGCCGAGCGTAAAGACAGGAGGATGTTCGACCAGCCAGATTTCGTCGGCGGTGTCGCTGTCACGCGCGTCCGTGAAGGCGCGCATGGCGTCGAAGCTGGTTTCGTAGGGCTCGACACCGCGCCAGCGGAGCGTCAGCGCGGGTGCGGACGAAGCCTCGGAGACTGGCTCGGCGCTCGCAGTTGCAGAAAAATCGGCAGCAGCCGGCGCAGCCTGATCATCAGGAAAAAGTGCGACAGATAGGGAAGGCGGGGAAACCGGCGTGGCACACATGATGCCCGTAGTTTACCGAAATACTGAGATCCCCGCCGCGCCGCTCCCAATGGCCAGTTTCCGGCCGAAGCGGCACATGCAGCCGACATAGTCTGGTCAAACGGTCCGCCACCCGTCGCGCGAACGCAAGCCTACCCGGTCGGCAGCCCGCAACAGCCAGTCGAACGCCCGGACGTCCGGACGGGCCGGCACCGCGAATGCCACCCGTGCCTGCTGGCCACTCTCGACGCTCAACCAGAGCCGCTCACCGCGCCGCAGGCGCAGCGTATGGCCCGGTTGGAGCCAGTAGTCTTCGATATCGTCGCTGCGCGTTACCCATATCGCCCCGCCGCTCACCGCCAGCCGGGTGCTACGCGCCACCTTCATCGGAACCGTTTCGCCAGCCTTGATTTCAAACGTGATGCTAGAGGAAATTTCTCGCATGATGCCCTCGCCTTAAGCCGTTTCGTGACTACAATCGTAGGTGCAACAAGGACTTACGCAAAACGATCAATTTTCACCTCTATGTGAGAAAAATTGCGATGGACCTTCGACAACTCCCGGCGCTCAACGCCGTCAAGGCATTCGAGGCGGCAGCCCGGCACGAGAGTTTTTCGCGCGCCGCGGACGAACTGTTCGTCACACACGGCGCGGTCAGCCATCAGATCCGCGCACTTGAAGCGGAACTGGGTGTGGCGCTCTTTGCCCGCGACGGCAAACGCGTGCGCCTGACCGAGGTAGGCCGCCGCTACGCCGGCCAGGTGCGGAGCGCCCTGACCTCTCTTGCCGAGGCCACGCGCGAGATCCGGGCCGGCGAGCGCGAGCGGCGTCTGGTGGTGTCCATGCTGTCGTCGTTCGCGGCGCGCTGGGTGACGCCACGCATCGGCAGTTTTATCGAAGCACACCCGCAATGGGATCTCGAACTGCTGTCCACCAATTCGCTGGCGGACTTCGCCCGCGACGATATAGATGCGGCGATTCGGTTTGGCTTCGGCAAATATCCGGGCCTGCACGCCGAGCTTCTGCTCGAGGAAATCTTCTTTCCCGCCTGCGCTCCAAATTTCAACGGCGGCCACCTGCCGAAAACGCCATCGGACCTCGCCAAAGCCCCGCTACTGCGTTCCGACGACGAGTTGTGGCGCCCCTGGTTCGACGCCGCCGGCCTCACCGACTGGCCCGAGCCGAAACGCGGCGTGTTGTATCAGGATTCGTCGAACCTGTTGCAGGCGGCAATCGACGGCCAGGGCATCGCGCTCACGCGCCGCTCGCTGGCGACGCAGGAAATCGCGGCGGGGCGGCTGGTGCGGCTATTCGATGTGGATGGCCCGAGCCCGTGGCACTACTACTTCATCTGCCCACCGCAGATGATGCAGGCGGAGCGGGTGCAGGCGTTTCGGGATTGGGTGTTCGAGGAGGTGGGACGGTTCAAGCTGCTTTTCGAGCGAGCCTGCGCGGCAGGGCCGCAGACCGGAGCGGCCGCCTTGCATGTTGCACCTTGAACATGGCCAGGACGCTATCCGCCCCGCCAGTGCTGAATCAAGGACTCACTGATGCACGTGCTCAGAGCACGACTTTCACCATCGGATGCCCAGTGAGCGCGCGATAGATATCGTCGAGATGGGCGCGGCTGGTCGCCCGCACCGTTACCGTCAGGCCGGTGTAGTTGCCGCCGCTCGACGGGCGCGTCTCGATGCGCGACGCATCGACCGCTTCGTCATACTGTTTGACCACCGTGACGATTGTCTCGGCAAACTCAGGATGCGACTTGCCCATCACCTTGATCGGGAAATCGCACGGAAACTCAAACAGCGAATCGTTATCGGGTTGCATCTTTCACTCCTCCACTACAGCTCCCGCAGCAGCATGGCTGCCGGAGCCGTCTATCACGCAACTGCGCTTACTTCTTCTTGTTGAACATCAGCATCAGCGAATCCCACACGCGGCCTACTATGCCGGCTTGCGGCACGGCCTGCAGCGCGACAATCGGGAACTGCGAAATCACCTTGCCATCCGACACCAGCTTCACCGTGCCGACCTGCTGGCCATCGGCGATCGGCGCGATCAGCGGGTCGATATGCTCGATCTGCGGCTTGGCCTTGTCAGCGAGACCCTTCGGCACCGTGATGTACTGGTCGGCCTTCACGCCGATCCTGACCGTGTCTTCCGCGCCCTTATAGACGCGCGGCGTCTCGATCACCTGGCCGGCCTTGTACAGGCGCACCGTGTCGTACGCGCTGTAGCCGTAGTTCAGCATCTTCATGCTGTCCTCGACACGGTCGTGCTCTTTCACTTCACCCATCATCACCGACACCAGGCGGCGCGATGCGTCCGGCGAGCCCGGCAGCGGACGCTTGGCACTCGCGATCAGGCAATAACCGGCCGCCTCGGTATGGCCGGTCTTCAGACCGTCGACCGTCGGATCGATCCACAGCAGCCGGTTGCGGTTTGGCTGCTTGATCTTGTTGTAGGTGAATTCCTTGATCGAGAAGATGTTGTAGTAGTCAGGGTAGTCGCGAATCAGGCGCGCCGACAGGATCGCGAGATCGCCCGCGCTCGTGTAATGCTGCGGGTCAGGCATGCCGTTCACGTCGGCGAAATGGGTATGCGTCATGCCGAGGCGCTTCGCCTCGGCGTTCATCATGTTGACGAACTGCGACTCGCTGCCGCCGACCAGTTCGGCCAGCGCGATAGCCGCGTCGTTGCCCGACTGGATGATCATGCCGTAGACGAGGTCATGCACGGAGACCGGCTTGTTCGCTTCGATGAACATGCGCGACTCGTCGGTTTTCACGCGGCGTACCGCTTCGCTCGGCGTGACGATCTGCTCCATCGAAATCTTCTTCGTCTGCAGCGCTTCGAAGACCAGATAGGCGGTCATCAGCTTGGTCAGCGACGCCGGTTCGACGCGCTCATCGGCGTTGCCGGAAGCGAGCACCTGGTTGCTGGTCGCGTCGACGAGCACCCACGAGCGCGCGTTCACCGCCGGCGGCGGGACCTGTGCGAACGCCGCCGTGCTCGCCACCAGCGCGGCCGGCAGCAGCACACCGAGCGTCACCGCACGGCTGATGGTATGGGGAACGAAGGACGAGAGTGACGAAAAGCCGGAGGTGGAAAAACGCATAGGATCGATTCGGGCAGAAATATGCATCGCGCCTGGGGGCGCGCAGTTTGGAAGAGCCGGTCGGCGAGCACTGGCTGCGTAAAAGCAACGCGG
>JBEKNG010000045.1:0-14152 GCA_049523075.1 Paraburkholderia sp. | reverse complement strand
GATCGGGAAGTCCACTCTATGCATTTAGGATGCCGAAATAGATGGCGAAGAGTTCATCAGATCGGCAGTTACATCGTCTTCCAATTGAAAGGAAACGCAATGCAGTTTCTCAGAGCTCCACGTGATGTCCTTATCCACCCGCTGCAGATCGTCTGTGGCATCGTGGAGCGGCGCAGCACGCTTCCTGTTCTCTCTAGCGTGCTGGTTTCCACTATGGGTGACGAGGTGCATTTCCGCAGTACCGACCTGGAGTTGGAGCTTAGCGCAACGGAAAATATCGACTGCCGCCAGTCCAGCACGGCCCTGACTGTGAACGCGCGCAAGCTTCTGGATGTCGTGCGAGCCATGCCCGACGCGCAGATTAGCCTCGCTTTATCAGGCTCGCGTCTGATTATCCAGGGGCCGGGCAGCCGAATATCCCTACATGCTGGCCGTGCGGAAGATTTCCCTCAGATCAGGCAAAGCGCGGAGCCCGAGTTGGCGCTCTCCGTCAAGGCCGGCAATCTGAAACGCCTCCTGCACATGGTGCACTTCGCGATGGGGGATAACGACATTCGTTACTTCCTGAACGGAGCACTGTTAATGAGCGGCTCCGAGCTAACCGCCGTGGCTACAGACGGTCACCGGCTGGCTACCGCGCATATCCCCGCACAAACCGGCCTCGACTCCCGCGAGATTATCGTGCCGAGAAAGGCGATCCTTGAGCTTATCCGACTGCTTCCCGACGACGACTCGACAGTGCTGCTCACTACTGCATCGGGCTACGCGAGTTTCGCGTTTGGCAAAATACTCTTTACCTGCAAGCTGATTGCGGGCCGGTATCCTGACTTCAGGCGTGTGATTCCTTCCGGGTTCGAGGCGGAGTTCACGATTGAACGGCAAGCGTTTCACGCGTGTCTGCAGCGTGCAGCAATACTAACCACTGAAAAATTCAGAAGCATCCAATGTTTTGCAGGCCATGGGCGGTTGCAAGTCAGCGTCAACAACCCCGAGGACGAAGAGTCGGTCGAAGAGCTTGAGATAGCCTACGATGGCCCTCCTGTAGACCTTAGCTTCAACATCCGTTACTTGCTGGACGCTATGACCACACTTCGGACCGACACGCTCCAGGTTCGCCTGAGTTCGACCAAACTCAGCGCGTTGATTGTCGCGCCGGGTGATGAAGCGTTCAGGTATGTCGTCATGGCATTGCGGAGGTGATGGCTCGTCTGGAGCGCTCGTCGTGGCGATCGCGGCGCAACCTCGAACAGCATCCGCAGACTATAAATCTCCTCAGAACGAGGTGATAATTCGACTGGGCAACAGCACCGGTCTGGGCGTTCAGTTCGCACCCCGATTGGGTTGTGCATGGTCTTGCATCTTTCGACGCAGTTGCTACCCGAGGGGGGCGGTCTGCGAGGTAGGCAAGCATCAGCTTTGAAGTGGTTGGCCTGTCAGGCATCAACCGCAACGTATCGTGGTTAATCTGAAGGAGATTGGCATGGCATATGGCGAGCACACATACCGGGTCTCAGTGCTTTGGACAGGTAACCGTGGCACGGGCACGTCAGGCTATCGTGACTATGGACGGGACCATACGATTCGCTCCGGGAGCAAGCCCGATATTCCGGGTTCGTCGGACGCCGCATTCCTCGGCGACGCGGCACGCTGGAACCCGGAAGATCTGCTCCTCGCCTCCGCGTCGGCCTGTCATAAGCTGTGGTACCTGCACCTGTGCTCCGACGCTGGAATCGCGGTGCTGGAATACCGCGACGACGCGGAAGGGACGATGCTCGATAGTCCACATCAAGGCAAGTTCACGCAAATCGTGCTGCGCCCTCATGTGACGATCCGCGCAGGGGACGACCCCGGCCTCGCCGCGCGTCTGCATCACGCGGCCCACGAGAAGTGTTACGTCGCGAACTCGGTCAATTTCCCGATTATTTGCGAGCCGACCATCGAACTCGCTGCAAGCTGACATATTGCCGCGTTCTGATCCTTGGCGGCGAGGGACTCGAACAGATCCCGGTGGCAGCCGTCACGCCGGTCCCAATCCGGATTAACGACCTTTTGCATTCCACGCGACGCCCCGGTATCGTATCGGACCGCGCCGGACAACCCGGGCGGCAATCCGCGGACCCTGCATGGGTGGACTCCGCGCAACGAATGACGAACGAGAGTGAAGACGTGGGTGATCGGGATACAGGTTACGTTGATGGGATTGCCTACACGTTCGGCTATTGCGACGAACTGAATCCCCTGCGGCTGAAGCTTCCGTTGCTGCATGCCGGGCTAGCATCGCCACCCGTTCATACCGCATGCGAGCTCGGTTTTGGCCACGGCGTCAGTGTCAACATTCACGCCGCCGGGTCGAACACGCGATGGTATGGCACCGACTTCCACCCGCCTCACGCGAACTTCGCGCAGCGACTCGCCGAACGCGCCGGATTACAGGCGCAATTGTTCGGTGAGCGCTTCTCCGAGTTCTGCCGGCGCGACGATTTGCCCGATTTCGACTTCATCGGCATGCACGGCATCTGGAGCTGGATTTCCGACGAAAATCGCGCGCTGCTCGCCGAGTTCATCAACCGCAAGCTGAAGTCCGGCGGCGTGCTGTATCTGAGCTATAACACGCAGCCCGGTTGGACGCCGATGCTGCCCGTACGCGAATTGATGCACCGGCATTTCCAGATCGGTGCAGTATCGAGCGAGCAGGACGGCGCGCTGGCCGAAGCGCGCATGGAGGGACGTATCAAAGCCGCCGTCGATTTTGCGCAGACCGTCTTTGCGACGCAACCGGGCTATGCACTGGTTAACCCACTTCTGGCCGAGCGCGTCGACGCGCTATCAGAGGAGAGCCCGAGGTATCTCGCGCATGAATACTTCAATCGCGACTGGCATCCCATGTCGTTCTTGCAGGTCGCTTCGTCGCTGGCTGCGGCCGGTCTGACTTATAGCGGATCGGCGGACTATCGTGATCACGTCGAGGAGATCAATCTCAGTCCAGCACAACGCGCCTTGTTATCTGACATTGCGGATACTGGGTTACGCGAAACGGTGCGCGATTTCTGCGTGAACCGCTCGTTGCGACGCGATTACTGGGTCAAGACACCCCGCACGCTGACGGTCGACGAACGTGATGGAGCGCTACGCGCGCATCGGGTGATCCTTGCGCTGCCGAGAGCGTCTGTGGCGCTGAAGGTGCGCGGCGCACTCGGCGAGACGGTCTTGCCGGAAGCGCTATACGGCCCGATTCTCGACGCAGTGTCGAGCTATTGCCCCGTGCCCTTGTCAGAGATCGAGCGCAGCGTTCACGCACAAGGCATCGCACTGGCGCAGATCGTCGAGGCCGTGATGCTGCTGGTCAGTATGGGTGTATTGCTGAACGTCCAGGACGATGCGCAAATCAGCGCCGCCCGGCCTTCGGCAGAGAAGTTGAACGCGGTAATCTGCGAGCAGGCACGTCACCATGACGACGTGCAGTTTCTGGTGAGCCCGGTTTCGGATTCGGGCATTTTCATGCCGCGTTTGCCGCGACTTTTTCTGTTAGCGAGACGGCATCAAATGCAGCATCCGGCACAATGGGCCGAATTCGCCGAGGCTGTGTTACGCGCGGATTCCGCTGCCAGGCAGGAAACCATCGCGTTACCATCGGTAGTAGAAGCTTCTCTGACCGATCTATCTGCGAAAGCGCACCGCTTTGCGCAGGTTCATCTGCCGATCTTGCGGGCATTGGGCATTGCATAGGGCCACACGAGGGCAAGCGAACCTGGATAGCCTCCACCACCCGCACAATCAGCAGTGCTTTCGTCTACCACTGACACCCACTCAAGCCCGTTTCCTGTTAGCTGCCTGATAAGGTTCGCCTGCTTTGAACCGCTCCAACCGGTCGCTCGCCTCGGTAAGCGCCCAGAGCGGAGCTCTTTGCAGTTGATGATCGTACATCGTCGCAATCACCGCGAAGATTTCGTACCCGTCGTGATCGAGTGCCCATTCGCCCGAGGCGCGGCCGCGCTCGAAGCACGCGGCGCTCACGCCGTCCGCGATATGTAGCGCTTCAGACGTCAGCGTGCCGTACCCCGCTTCGGCGATGAAGGCGACAAGGAGCATCGTCTCGGTCACGGTCTGGGCGGCGCTGACGTTCCCTTTCCCCCGTCGCAGGCTGTCGAGTGCGAGATGGACCTGGAGCGCGAGTTCTTCCGCGGTCGCCTTGGGAAGCGGCAGCAACATAGCCTTTGCTGCCCGTGCGTGGGCGGCTTGGGTGTTGCGGGAAAACGGAATGGTCTTGGCCATGAGCGGGACATGAAAGGTTGGCAGATGCAATAACGGCCATTCCGGAAAAAGCTTAAGCCCCTTTTTGTACAGTAGCTGCTCACGCCTCCACGTACCGCATTTCGGTAGATTCCCCCATCAACAGTCCCCGGTTCTCGTCGGCCGCCGCGCGCAGGTAGTCCCACAACGAAGTGACGCGCCGTAGCTTGCGCAGATCTTCGCGGCAGCAGATCCAGAAATGCCGCGTCACCATGATCTCGTCCGGCAAGACGGCCTCGAGCAGGGGATTGGTTTCAGCCATGAAGCAGGGAAGGATGGCGAGCGCATTGCCTTGCAGCGCAGCATGGTATTGGGCGATCACACTGGTGCTGCACAGATTGGCGGTAGCGTTCGGGATGGTGCGATCCAGATAGAGCAGTTCACGACTGAAGGCGAGATCGGCGACGTAGCTGATAAAGGCGTGGTCGCGTAAGTCCGTCACGGTATTGACGGGCGGATGGCGGTCCAGATAGCTGCGGGTTCCATATAGCTTGAGCCGGTAGTCACACAGCTTGGTGCAGACGTACTGCCCTCGCTCGGGCCGCTCAAGCATGATGGCGAGGTCCGCTTCCCGTTTGGAGAGGCTGACGAAATGCGGAACGGGCAGCAGGTCGATTGAGATGTCAGGGTGCTTGCCCGCAAAACGCGCAAGCTGTGGTGATAAAAAAAAGCATCCGAAGCCCTCCGTTGAACCTACCCGCACGTGTCCCGAGAGCGAGTGAGTGCCGCCCGTGAATTGTTCAGCGGCGGATTGCACGGTGGTTTCAACGGTATCGGCATAGGCGAGCAGACGCTGGCCGTCGGAAGTAAGCACGAATCCGTCCGCGCGCGATTTGTCGAACAGCACGGTGCCGAGGGCGGCTTCCAGTTCTCTTACGCGGCGCGCCACGGTGGTGTGGTCGACACCCAGGCGCTTCGCCGCGCCGCTTGCTCGTTGAGTTCGCGCCACTTCGAGGAAGTAGCGCAGATCATCCCAATTCACGCTTTGCATTCAGGCTCCGGTCCCACGCAAGATGGCACTTGTGTTTTTTTGCATATCGGATGGGCTTTTTCATCTCTATACCGTGGATATTCGAATAACTATACTCGGTTGCAAGCCGCTGGAACAACCACGGCTCAGGCAGCCCACGCCATTCGCGCGACCGGCGAGCCTACAAAAAATACCGGAGACAACAGGATGCAGATGCAATCGACCCCCGACGGGGCGGCAGTTGCCGCACCGCTTCCCAAGCGCGCCAGGGATTACCTGCTCGCCGGGTGGGCCAGCATGGCCGGCACCACCATCGAATGGTATGACTTCTTCCTGTACGGCACGGCTGCCGCGCTCGTATTCAACAAGATCTTCTTCCCGACGCTTGATCCCGTCCTCGGCACGCTGGCCGCGTTTGCGACGTATGGCGTCGGGTTCATCGGTCGTCCGATGGGCGGAATCGTCTTCGGCCACTTTGGCGACCGGATCGGACGTAAGTCGATGCTGCTCGTTACGCTGTTGATGATGGGCATTCCGAGCATGGTGATCGGCCTGATTCCGTCTTATCAGAGCATCGGCTACTGGGCCGCTGCTTTGCTGGTGGCGATGCGGTTTTTACAGGGCATGGCCGTGGGCGGCGAGTGGGGCGGCGCTGTGCTGATGGCGGTGGAACATGCACCGGCCGGCCGCAAGGGTTTCTTCGGCAGCTTGCCGCAAACGGGCGTGGGCTTCGGATTGATCCTGTCCTCGCTGGCGATGGCCGCCGTCACCGCGCTGCCGGAAGCCGATCTGCTCGCATGGGGCTGGCGCATTCCGTTTCTCGCCAGCATCACGCTGGTCGTGATCGGCTGGGTGATCCGGGTACGCGTACCTGAATCGCCGGACTTCGAGCGGGTGAAAGCGCGCGGCGAGCCGGTGAAGGCGCCGATCCTCGAAGCAATGCGGCGCCACCCGCGTGAGCTCCTGATCATCATCGGCGCGCGCAGTGCGGAAAACACCTGGTTCTACCTGGTGGTCGCCTTCGCGCTGGCTTATGCGGCCAATCAGTTGAAGGTCCCCAAGGCCGCCATCCTGCATGCGATTACGGCGGGTGCCGTGCTGTCGTTGTTCACCATGCCGTTTTGCGGCTATCTGAGCGATCGTATCGGACAGAAACGTCTGTTCCTGATCGGCCTCGTCATCATGTGCCTGTTTGCGGCGCCGTTCTTTGCGATGCTCGGCACACGCGATCCTTTGACCGTCTGGTGGGCGATGGTGCTGGGCGTGGGCGTCGTGTTCCCGATTCTGTACGCACCGGAGTCGCAATTGTTCGCTTCGCAGTTTCCGGCCGAGATTCGCTATAGCGGGATCTCGTTGTCGGTGCAGATTGCGGGTGTGCTGGGCGGCGGTATCGCGCCGATGATCGCGACCGCGCTGCTCGCAGTGGGCGCCGGCCGCCCGCATTACGTGGTCATTTATATGGTGGCGCTGGGCATTGTCGCGTTGATCTGCACGTTGATGATGCGCCCGCGCGCCGACTAGTAGTTGAACTTACCTTATTTGTACCCAACCCAGAGAGTCGATCATGAATGCGGTTACTCAGACGTCCAACGCGAATGTCAGCACGGTCAAACTGCTGATCAACGGCGAGTTCGCTGAATCGGGCACGCGCGAGTGGCGCGATATCGTCAACCCGGCGACCCAGGAAGTGCTGGCACGTGTGCCGTTCGCGACCACCGAAGAAGTGGATGCGGCAATCCGCTCCGCGCACGCGGCGTTCGCCACGTGGAAAAACACGCCGATCGGCGCCCGCATGCGCATCATGCTGAAGTACCAGGCGCTGGTCCGCGAACACATGCCGCGCATCGCGAAGACGTTGTCGGCCGAGCAGGGCAAGACAATTCCCGATGCCGAAGGCGATATCTTCCGCGGCCTCGAAGTCGTGGAACATGCGTGCTCGATTGGCACGCTGCAGCAGGGCGAGTTCGCCGAGAACGTCGCGGGCGGCGTCGATACGTACACGCTGCGTCAGCCGATCGGCGTGTGCGCCGGCATTACGCCGTTCAACTTCCCGGCGATGATTCCGCTGTGGATGTTCCCGATGGCGATCGTCTGCGGCAATACGTTCGTGCTAAAGCCCTCGGAGCAGGATCCGATCTCGACGATGCAACTGGTCGAGCTGGCCATTGAGGCCGGTGTGCCGAAGGGTGTGCTAAATGTCGTGCATGGCGGCAAGGACGTCGTGGATGCGCTGTGCACGCATGAACTGGTAAAGGCGATCTCGTTCGTCGGTTCGACGACGGTGGGCACGCACGTGTACCGCCTCGGCAGTGAACACGGCAAGCGCGTGCAGTCGATGATGGGCGCGAAGAATCATGCAGTGGTGCTGCCCGATGCCAACCGCGAGCAGACCTTGAATTCCCTCGCAGGCGCCGGCTTTGGCGCGGCGGGCCAGCGTTGCATGGCGACTTCGGTGGTCGTGCTGGTGGGCGCATCGCAGCAGTGGCTGCCGGATCTGGTTGAGAAGGCCAGGACGTTGAAGGTCAACGCGGGTAACGAAGCGGGCACGGATATCGGGCCGGTTGTTTCGCGGGCAGCAAAGCAGCGTGTTCTCGGCCTGATCGAGGCTGGCGTGAAAGAGGGTGCGACGCTTGCCCTCGATGGCCGTGGCGTCAAGGTGCGCGGCTACGAGGAAGGCAACTTCATCGGCCCGACGATCTTCACCGACGTTACGACCGAAATGGAAATCTACCGCACCGAAATCTTCGGACCGGTGCTGGTGGTGCTGAGCGTGCCGACGCTCGACGACGCAATTGCACTGGTCAACCGCAATCCGATGGGCAATGGTGTGGGCCTCTTCACGCAGAGCGGCGCAGCGGCGCGCAAGTTCCAGAGCGAGATCGACGTAGGCCAGGTAGGGATCAACATTCCGATTCCGGTGCCGGTGCCGTACTTCAGCTTCACGGGTTCGCGCGGCTCGAAGCTGGGTGATCTCGGCCCCTATGGCAAGCAGGTCGTGCAGTTCTACACGCAGACCAAAACGGTCACCGCGCGCTGGTTCGACGACGCGACCGTCAACGATGGCGTCAACACCACCATCAGCCTGCGCTAATCCCTCTGCGCGCGGCACTCCGGATCACGAAATGGAGACGCAATCATGAAGATCGGTTTTATCGGGTTGGGCAATATGGGTGCGCCGATGGCGCACAACCTGCTGAAGGCCGGCCATGCCGTGAACGTGTTCGACCTGAACGCGCAGGCGGTGCAGGCGCTGGTTGACACAGGCGCAAAGGCGGCGGCTTCGCCGAAGGCCGCGGTGGCGGACGTCGAATGTGTCGTCACGATGCTGCCCGCGGCGGCTCACGTACGCAGCGTGCTGACGGCTGACGATGGCGTGCTCGCGGGTATCGCCAGGGGCGTGACCATCATCGATTCGAGCACGATCGATCCGGCGAGCGTCAAGGCGTTCGCGGAACTCGCGGCGCAGCACGGCAACGCGTTTGTCGATGCGCCGGTCTCGGGCGGCACCGGTGGCGCGGCGGCCGGCACGCTGACGTTCATGGTGGGCGGTAGTGCGGCGGCGTATGAGCAGGCGAAGCCGGTGCTTTCGGCAATGGGCAAGAACATCGTTCATTGCGGCGATACCGGAACGGGCCAGGTGGCGAAGATCTGCAACAACCTGGTGCTCGGTATCACGATGGCGGGGGTCGCCGAAGCGATGTCGCTGGGCGCCGCACTCGGCATCGATCCGAAAGTGCTGGGTGGGATCATCAACACGTCCACCGGACGCTGCTGGAGTTCCGACACGTATAACCCGTTCCCGGGCGTGATCGAAACGGCACCGTCGTCGCGCGGCTATACCGGTGGCTTCGGTACGGACCTGATGCTGAAGGATCTTGGTCTCGCTACGGATGCCGCGAAGCAAGCGCGTCAACCGGTCTATCTCGGCGCGCTGGCGCAGCAGTTGTATCAGACGATGAGCATCAAAGGCGCTGGCCGGTTGGACTTTTCGGCTGTGATCAAGCTGTATCAGGCCGGAGACGTTTGATAGCGGGCGTTGTGATCAAGCGGCGCTGTAACGGTGCCGCTTGATCGTGACCGCTGATCGATCGCTCAGTTGGGGGCCTTCGCTAGCGGAGCTGGCGGATGCCTCCAATCGTGGGCTCCATCCGGACAAAAGACGCTTCAGGTCAGCATCGGCGTCAGGTCCGGGTCACCTTTTTTCATCGCCCGCTGGTAGGCATCGCGTGCGCCGATGCGCTGGAGATATGCCAGGATATTCGGGTAAGGAGAAAGGTCCACCGGCAGGAAGAGGCGCATCGTCGTCAGCGAAAACACCGTGACGATATCTGCCGCGGTGAAGGCATCTCCAGCCAGGTAGTCCGTGTCGCCCAGGCGCTTCTCGACCAGACCCATCACCAGATCGCGCCGTGCGCTCACCCACTTCAGCGTCGGATTGTCGGCTTGCAGTTCGAGGCGGCTCAGGATCATGCTGCGCCCCAGGTTGGGCTGAAGCGATCCGTTCGCAAAGTGGAACCAGTATAGATAGTCGGGGAACGTGGCGTCGGTTGGCACCGGCACGAGATTGCCGCTGCCGTACTTCGCCATGATGTACTCCATGATCGCCGTGGATTCCGCCAGCACGACATTGCCGTCCGTAATGATCGGCGCGGTGCCTAGCGGATGTAACGCCTTGTATTCCGGCGGACCGAGCCGCGTGACCGGATCGCGGTCGTATTTCTTGAGCTCGTACGGAATGGAAAGTTCTTCGCACAGCCATACGATTCTCTCGGACTGGGACTTCCCGAGGTGGTGGACGGTCAGCATGCCAGTTCCTTTCATGAGGGTTCAAGGTGCGCAAGGCCGAGCGCGCGGCATGGCGCGCGCTCCCCGACACGCCGCCATCCTGCAAGTCTACGCGATCAGAATCAGAACGCGTGGCGCAGGCTGACGGATACAACCACTTGCGTGCCAGTCGACGATGGCGACAGCGTGTTGATCATCGCGTCGCCGAGTATCGAGCCGGCAGGCGCACCACGCACATGCTGATACACGCCCTCGAGATAGACGTCGGTGCTTGCTCAGCGCAGCTGCCGGAATCGTTGAACTGGAGGTATCCGGCCGCGAGATTGATCTCGCTATATCAACGTTGACGCTGCTCGCGCGCCGTACCCAGATCGAGCTCGAGGAACAACGTGCCTTCTACCGGGTTGAATACGTATGCCGGGATCGGCACGAACCCGAGTGACGCGTAGACGTTCTGCGCCGCTTGCATGGTGGGGAGCGTATCGAGCCGGACTTTTGTGTAGCCGACCTCTCTTGCAACCTGCACGATGTATTCGGCCAGGCGCGTTCCAAGCTGTTGACCGCGTCCTGCAGGGCGCACATAGAGCCGTTTCATTTCGCAAACGGTCTCATCCAGCGGCCGCATTGCGACGCTTCCAATCACTTCGCCTTCACGCCACGCGAGGAGGACGCGACCTCGCGGTGCTGCGTACTTGCCCGGGAGATCTGCTAACTCTGCGTCGAAATTCTGGAAGCTGAGGTCGATGCCCAGGCTTTCCGCATATTCGCGGAAGATCGCTCGAACGGCTTCGACGTGTTGCGGAAATTGGGCCGTGTGAATCTCTGTCATGGGGAAACTCGCTTGGTATCGGCGATGGAATCGGTCCGTGCGACGGTTCCATCCTAAGGTCAATCTTACGCGCGCGTTTGTTTCGTGTTAAAAAACCGGAGTTCGCCCGTATGGTGCTGACGCAGCGTCCAGCCAGCCATCGTCCGGAAATCATCCGTATGAGAAGGGTTCGATGTCCAACTATTCATTCTTCCGCTTCGTTCGGCTCAAGAGCCTGCCTGCCTGGGCTGCTGCTGCCCTGATCGTTGCGTTGACTGGCTGCGGTTCATTGCCGTTCACCGAGAGCCATGCGGACGCGCCCACAACGAGCCACGTGGCCGATGGACCGTTGCCGGTCCCGCCAAATCTTATCGCGTTGACGCAGCCCGAAGGCCAGAAGCGGTTCATGTCCAGCGCCAACAATCAGTCGTACTGGCCGCTATCAGAGTATTTCGAAACACAGAGGAACGAGGCGTACTGTTCGGTGGCGAGCTCGGTGATGGCGCTCAATGCACTGGGCATCAAGCGTCCTGAGTCGACTCAATATCCTGACTTCCCGTACTTCTCTCAGGAGGATTTCTTTCGCAGCGTCGATCCGCAGGTCGCTAATGCCGCTCGCGTATCGAGGGAAGGCATGACGCTCGACCAGCTCAGCGCGGTGCTGAGCGGATTCCCGGTCGAGGTCAAGAAATTCCGTTCCAGCGACCTGACGCTCGCGCAGTTCCGGGATCTGATACGTGATACCACGGCGCATAGCGACCGCTTTGCGCTGCTGAATTTCAGGCGGGTGGAGATCGGTGAAGCAGGCGGCGGTCACTGGTCGCCGCTTGCTGCCTTCGACGCCAGCAGCGACAGCGCGCTCCTCCTTGATGTCGCGCGGTACAAGTATCCGGCGGTCTGGGTTCCGATTGCGCAGTTGTACGCGGCATCGCAAGCCGTCGATAACGTCAGTGGGCTTTCACGCGGGTTGGTGATTGTGAGCAGGCGCGTGAATTGATGGCGCAGCATCCATCACTCGCTCGCGCTTGTCCCCGCCCCACCGCTTTGCTCTGACTTCACACGCGAATTGAACAGCAGTGGCAGCACCAGCAGGTAAAGCGCCGCACTGATCGCCCAGACGACACCTGGCCACATGCGCTGACTGGCTGCGTAGATCCACGCCGCCGCGAGCGGCCCTGCGACGCCAATCAAACTCGCAATACTCGTGAGCGTGCCCTGCAATTCGCCCTGACGGCTATCGTCGACCTGTCGTGCAAGCATGGCTTGCAGCGAGGGCATGGTGATGCTTCCCGCAGCGAACAGCGGCAGGATGGCGAACGGCATCCACCCACGGGTCGCGACGGCCATCAGCACCAGACCGAGGCTATCCGCCGCGACTCCGACTAGCAACGCGATGCGTTCGCCCAGTCGTGCCACCAGCGGCCCAATAGCGAAAGCTTGGGAAATCGCATGGCATGCGCCATAAGCGGCCAGCGAGATACCGGCAATCGTCGTTGTCCATGCAAAGCGGTCCTCGCCATAGATGATCCACAGCGTGCCAGGGGCTTGCGACGCAAGCATGACGACGGCGTAGACGCCCACGAGCGGGATCAGGTTCGGCGTGCCGCGCAGACGATGCAATGCGGCGAACGCATTCATGTTCCGCTTCTCTCGAGGACCGCTTTGCCGCTCACGCGATTCGGGCAAGACGAAATACGCCAGCAACAGATTCAGCCCGTTCATCGCGGCGGCTGCGAGGAACGGCGCCCGTAGATGCCACGCGCCGAGCAATCCTCCGATCAGCGGTCCCGCAATGAAGCCCACACCCAACGCGGCGCCCATCTGACCAAACCGTCCCGCGCGTTCCCCTTCCGGGGTGACATCAGTGAGGTAGGCCGTTGCGACGGCCATGTTCGCCCCGGTGATGCCGGCAAGGACGCGACCCACATAAAGCCACGACAGATTGGGCGCCGCGGCCATCACCAGGTAGTCGACCGCTGCGCCTGCGAGCGATGCCAGCAGTACCGGACGGCGCCCGAAACGATCGCTCAACGCACCCAGGATAGGAGAGAACAGAAACTACATCAACGCATAAACGGCGAGCAGGGCGCCATAGTTTCTGCTGACGGCGGTGTCGGAGTTGGCGAGGCTGTGGAGGAGTCCCGGCAGGATAGGCATGATGAGCCCGAAGCCGATCGCGTCCAGTAGTAACGTGAAGAGTATGACGACGTGGGGTTTTCTCAAAACACCGCTCTATTAGTATTAGTGTTGGAGTGCGGATTATTTCACAGCAGACCGCTCGGGTCTCGTGTAAATCTCCTGGCACACCTTGCGAAGTGAATCGGCGAACAGCCGGCTAGGCATGGGCTGCGCTTCATTCATGCGCGCGAATAGCGCAATCGGGGACAAGGTCCATTCGAACGAGTACGGCACGATGGCGACGCCTGCAATACGTACGAGTTCCTCGGCGATATCCGCCGGAACGATGGACACCGATTGCTCCCCCGCGACGATCATCTCTCCAATCAGCTTGGACGAGTAGCTTTCGACAACCGGTGTCGGCGGCGTCAGGCCGGCGCCCAGAAAAATGTCGGCGACCTGCTCGCGCATGGGCGTATTTGGGGCCCCGAGGATCCAGTCCAGTTCGACCAGCTTTTGCCAGTCGAGACGGCCACGCGCCAGCCGGGCGGCGAGGCGACGACTGGCAATCAACCGAGGTTGCTGCCGGTATAACACCTCGACGCTGACTTGCTGCAGATCGAGCGAGGACGAGGCGCGTGCGATAACGATGTCCACCTTGTGGTCGCGCAACTGGGCGAGCAACTGCTCGCTCGTGCCCTCGTGAATCGTCACCGTCAGGCGCCGATCGCCTTCGGGACGTGTGCGTTCAATCGCCGTCGACAGCATCTGGCCAGGAATAAAGGGAATCACGCCGATATGCAGATGCGCGGCATGCCCGGACGCGACCGACTCCATTTCCCGCACCAGGTGGTCGAGATCCTCGGTCATCGCCCGTGCTCTCGCCAGGACGACTTTGCCGAGTGCCGTCGGCGTCATGCCGCGCGCCGAGCGGTCGAACAGCGGCGCCCCGAACATGTCCTCCAGTTCCGCGAGGGCATTGGTGACTGCGGGCTGGCTGCTCGCCATGTGTTCGGCCGCGCGCGTCAGCGAGCCGTGCTGCTGAATCTGCAGCAGCAAGGTGAGGTGGCGCATTTTTAGGCGCGATGCCAGCTTGCGCACCACCACGTTGGGATCGAATACCGCCATAGTTGTACTGCGCCATTAGAAAAAGGTGATGGGGGCATATTAACTCCGAATAT
>JBEKNG010000044.1:0-14171 GCA_049523075.1 Paraburkholderia sp. | reverse complement strand
GGTCTTGGCGAGGGCGTCGCGATTCCGCATGGCCGGATCAAAGGCTTGAAGCAGCCGCTCGCCGCGTTTGTGCGCCTGGCCGATCCCATCCCCTTCGAATCGCCCGACGGTCAGCCGGTGTCCTTGCTGATCTTCCTGCTGGTACCCGAACAGGCCACCCAGCAACATCTCGAAATCCTCTCGGAAATCGCCCAACTGCTGTCCGACCGCGAAGCGCGCGAGCGGCTGCACACGGAAGAAGACCGCGAAGCGTTGCATCAACTGCTCACTCAGTGGCAACCTTGATGCATCAGCGACAATCCGCGTACGAGCGGGCTCAGCCCCGCGCCGAAGCCGGCTCGAGCCGGCCGGACTGGCTGCGTTAGCGCAGCCGGCGTACGCGGGACAGCGGCCCACATTGGAGTCACGGACTCATGGATACGTCCAGCATCAACGCCCAAAGCATTTTCGACGATAACGCCGCCATGCTGAAACTCAGCTGGCTGACGGGGCATGAAGGCTGGGAGCGCGGCTTCTCGGCAGAAACAGTCGCCTATGCCACCTCGAGCGCTGACCTCGTGGGCCACTTGAACCTGATTCACCCGAACCGCATCCAGGTGCTCGGCGACGCCGAAGTCGACTATTACCAGCGCCAGTCCGAAGAAGACCGCTCACGCCATATGGCCGAGCTGATCGCCCTCGAGCCACCGTTCCTGGTGGTGGCAGGCGGCGTCGCCGCGCCGCCGGAGCTGGTTCTGCGCTGCACGCGTTCATCCACGCCGCTTTTTACGACGCCCATGTCGGCCGCCGCTGTGATCGACAGCCTGCGCCTCTACATGTCACGCATCCTCGCGCCGCGCGCCACGCTGCACGGCGTGTTTCTCGACATTCTCGGGATGGGCGTGCTGCTCACCGGCGACTCCGGTCTCGGCAAAAGCGAACTCGGGCTTGAACTGATCAGCCGCGGCCACGGCCTCGTGGCCGACGACGCGGTGGATTTCGTGCGTCTCGGACCGGATTTCGTCGAAGGACGCTGCCCGCCGCTGCTACAAAATCTGCTGGAAGTGCGCGGACTGGGCCTGCTCGACATCAAGACCATCTTCGGTGAAACCGCCGTACGGCGCAAAATGAAGCTGAAGCTGATCGTTCAGCTGGTGCGTCGCCCGGATGGCGAATTCCAGCGTCTGCCGCTCGAAAGCCAGACTGTCGACGTGCTCGGCCTGCCTATCAGCAAGGTCACCATCCAGGTCGCCGCTGGCCGCAACCTGGCCGTGCTCGTGGAAGCTGCCGTGCGCAATACGATCCTGCAATTGCGCGGCATCGACACGCTGCGCGACTTCATGGATCGCCAGCGCCTCGCCATGCAAGACCCAGACAGCCAGTTTCCCGGCAAGTTGATCTGAGCGGTCAAGCGGTATAAGAGTGCCCGGTGTATCCGGTATATGCGCCGGCAGAGTGGCGCACGCACGGAGACCGGATGCTATGATGAAACGTACAGATTTGACGACTCCATGCGCATTATTCTGATCACCGGTATTTCCGGCTCCGGCAAATCCGTTGCACTGAACGCGCTTGAAGACGCTGGCTACTACTGCGTCGACAACCTGCCCCCGCGCTTTCTGCCGCAACTCGCCACCTACCTCGCGGAGGGCGGTCATGACCGCCTTGCGGTAGCCATTGACGCGCGTTCGAGCGCCTCGCTCGACGACATGCCGGCGATGATCCGCGACCTGTCGCGCGAACACGATGTGCGGGTGCTGTTTCTGAACGCGAGCACGCAGTCGCTGATCCAGCGTTTTTCCGAAACGCGCCGCCGCCATCCGCTCTCCGGCTCCACCGCGCATGACGCCGACGTCGGCCTGCTCACCTCGCTCGAAGAAGCGATCGAGCGCGAGCGTGAACTGGTCGCGAACCTGGCCGAATTCGGCCACCAGATCGATACCAGCAACCTGCGCGCGAACGTGTTGCGCGCGTGGGTCAAACGCTTTATCGAACAGGAGCACAGTGGTCTGGTGCTGATGTTCGAGTCGTTCGGCTTCAAGCGTGGCGTCCCGCTCGACGCGGATTTCGTGTTCGACGTGCGCACGCTGCCGAACCCGTATTACGATCATGAACTACGCCCACTCACCGGACTCGACAGGCCGGTGATCGATTTCCTCGGCGCATTGCCCGTGGTGCACGACATGATGGGCGACATCGAGATGTTTCTCGCGAAATGGCTGCCGCACTTCCGCGACGACAACCGCAGTTACCTGACTGTGGCGATCGGCTGCACGGGCGGCCAGCACCGTTCGGTGTTCATTGCCGAGACGCTCGCCGCGCGTCTTGCGAAGCAGGCCAATGTAATCGTGCGGCACCGCGATGCGCCGGTCGACGTCGGCGAATCATCGAAGTTAGTGGCTTAACCGGCCGCATCGCGCGGCCTTAACCCGAAGCGTTGCGCCATGTCCTCTACTTCTGTGCTTGCCGATGTGCCGCTGTTTCCGCTGCACACGGTGCTGTTCCCCGGCGGGCTGCTGCCCCTCAAGATCTTCGAAGCGCGCTACCTCGACATGGCGCGCGACTGTTTGCGCGAGAAAACCCCGTTCGGTGTCTGCCTGCTGAAAAGCGGGGGTGAAGTCGCGCTTCCGGATGAGCCGTCGGTCCCGGAAAACGTTGGATGTCTCGCTGAAATCGACGAATGCGATGTCGAGACCTTCGGCATGCTGCTGATCCGCGCTCGCGGTACGCGGCGCTTCCGGCTGCTGTCGCATCGCGTGGAAAGCAGTGGCCTGCTGGTGGGAATGGCCGAGCCACTGCACGACGACCTGCCGCTCGAAGGCAACCAGCATCTGGCTAAATTCGGCGCATGCGCAGAAGTGCTCGAGCGGATCATCGCGACGATCCGGGAGCGCGATCCGGACAGCCTGCCGTTCGCGGAGCCGTTCAAGCTCGAAGACCCGACCTGGGTGTCCAACCGGCTCTCGGAAGTGCTGCCGATCGCCCTAAAAGCGCGGCAAAAGCTGATGGAACTGACGGATGCCGGGGCGCGGATCGATGTGGTCCATCACTACATGCAGCAGCATCAGTTGTTGTAAAGGCGTTGGCGCACCCGCGCCAACGCGCCTTACCGGCAAGAAGCTATAGCAACGACCCTTGCAGGCCGTCCAGCAGCTTGCGCACCGGTGCCGGGACGCCATACGCGTCGATATCGCGCAGCGGGACCCATACGGTTTCCGCGTCACCCAGCGCGGCGGCGCCGCCCGCGGCACGATCCAGTTCAGCGAGACGCGGCTCGATATCCAGCCGGAAATGCGTAAAGGTATGCGTAAGCGGTGCTAACGGCGAGACCGCGCCGTCGCCGCCGAATTCGCGTGCACGCTCGGCGAGCGCGGTTTCATCCGGCGCTTCCGGCAAGCTCCATAGACCGCCCCAGATTCCTGACGGCGGCCGTTTTTCCAGCATCACGGCATCACCGTCGCACAGCACCAGCATCCACGTGCGACGGGTCGGCACCGCCTTTTTCGGACGCGCTGCGGGCAATTGCCGCTGCCGTCCGGTCACTTTCGCCACGCAGTTGGGCGCGAACGGGCAGCGTTCGCAGTCGGGCTTGCCGCGCATGCACAGCGTTGCGCCGAGATCCATCAAGCCCTGCGTGTAGGCACTCACCTCTGCATTGCTGGCGTTGGACGGCAACAACGATTCCGCCAGCGTCCACATCGCGTTCTCCACGCGCTTCTCGCCCGGGAACCCTTCCACACCGAACACGCGCGCGAGCACACGCTTCACGTTGCCGTCGAGAATCGTCGCCCGCGCGCCGAACGCAAATGACGCGATCGCTGCTGCGGTCGAGCGGCCAATGCCCGGCAATTCGGCCAACGCCTCGACGGAAGCCGGAAACGATCCGCCGTGCAGTTCGACCACCGCCTGCGCGCAACGATGCAGGTTACGGGCGCGCGAGTAGTAGCCGAGGCCGGCCCACAACGCCATCACATCGTCGAGCGGCGCTGCGGCGAGAGCGGCCACATCCGGGAAACGCTCGAGAAAACGCGCGTAATACGGAATCACCATCGAGACCTGAGTCTGCTGTAGCATGATTTCCGATAGCCAGATGCGATACGCGTCGCGCGTATTCTGCCAGGGCAGATCGTGACGGCCATGCTGACGCTGCCATGTGATCAGGCGTGCGGAGAAATCGGCGAGAGCCGGCAAGGCGGACAAGACGGGTACGGTGGCCGTCGAGGACGGCGTTAAGCGAGAGGGCATCGGAAAATTAGCGCTGGCAGGTCGGACAAAAGTAAGTCGAGCGCTGCCCCTGCACGATCTGTTTGATCGGCGTCCCACACACGCGGCATGGCAGCCCCGCGCGATCATAGACGAAATAGTCGAGCTGGAAGTAGCCGCTTTCTCCGTCGCTGCCGACAAAATCGCGCAGCGTGCTGCCGCCCTTCTCGATGGCGGCGGCAAGCGTGAGGCGGACGGCGTCCGCTAGCAGATCGTAGCGGACCAGCGAAACGCGGCCCGCCGGCGTGGTCGGCCGGATGCCGGCGCGAAACAGACTTTCGGAAGCGTAAATATTGCCCACGCCCACCACGATTTCCCCTGCGAGCACCACCTGCTTCACCGAAACCTTGCGCCCGCGTGTCTGCCGGTGCATCAACGCGCCCGAAAAAGCCGGCGAAAACGGCTCGACGCCGAGCCCCGCGAGCAGCGGATGCTCCAGCACGTCGCCATCTTTGCGTGCATGCCATAGGACAGCGCCAAAGCGCCGCGGGTCGCGATAGCGCAGAATGAACTCGTCGAAGATCCAGTCGATATGGTCGTGCTTCGCAGCCTCCGGCAGGTGCGGCAGGTTGCGCAGCACTCGCAGCGTGCCGCTCATGCCCAGGTGCACAATGAACCAGCCCGCGTCGATCTCGAACAACAGGTACTTACCGCGCCGTTCCACCTTGTGGACCACATGGCCCCGCAAGGTTCTCGCAAGGTCGGCGGGAATCGGCCAGCGCAGTGCGGGCGTGCGAACGTCGACGCGTTCGACCCGGCGTCCGGAGACGTACGGTTCGATTCCTCGTCGGGTAACTTCAACTTCTGGCAACTCTGGCATGTCTAACTGGTCTGCAACTTGCGTGAGTGGTGTGCGCTTATTGTAGCGAGCGCGTTACAATCGTCCGAAACATTGAACGGATTTCCATGAACTTGTCCTTCGTGAAGCTGTTTTCCAGGCGCCCGGCTCGCACGTCCCGCGTGCCGCACGCTGTGTCCGCTCGCCGTCTGCTCGGCGCGGCAGCGCTTGCCGTGTGGGCGCTTGCCGCCGTGCCGGCGCACGCGCAGGATCCTTCGCCCGATACGGACGACAACTCCGTGTCCATGCCCGATGCGCTCGGGGCACCAACGGCTGACGACCAAAAGAATCTGCCTGCCGTTCCGCTGACGAGTCAGATCGTGTTCCAGGTGCTCGCGGCCGAAGTCGCGCTGCAGCGAGATCAGCCGGCGCCGGCGTATCAGACCTATCTCGCACTGGCACGCGACACGCACGATCCGCGCATGGCTCAACGCGCTACGGAAATCGCGCTGTCCGCCCAGAGTCCCTCGGATGCGCTGGCGGCTGCGCAGTTGTGGCAGCAGTATGCGCCCACGTCGGAACGCGCGGCGCAACTCGATGCATCGCTGCTCGTGTTGTCAGGCAAGCCCGACGACGCTGAGCCTTTGCTCGCCCGTGAACTGTCGAAAGTGCCTGAGGAAAACCGCGGCAGCGCCATTCTCGCGCTGCAATTGCTCGTGTCGCGCGGACCGAATCGCGTCGGCGGCCTGCATGTCCTGCAGGATCTGCTGAAGAACGACATGAACCGGCCCGAGGCGCAACTGGCTATCGCCCGTCAGCAGATCGTCGCGGACGACGCGCCGGGCGCACGCAAATCGCTCGAGCAGGCGCTCGCGCTGAAGCCCGACTATCTGCCGGCCGCGCTGACGCTGTCGCAGATGGGCCCGGAAGAGCGCAAGGAAGGCATCGCGACCCTCGAAAAATACGTCCAGCAGAATCCGAAATCGCATGATGCGCGCCTTGCGCTGGCGCAGATGTACCTCGCCAGCGACCGTCTCGACGACGCGCAAAAGCAGTTCGAGGCGATGCACAAGGACAATACGAACGATCTGACGCCGTTGATGGCGCTCGCGCTGATCGAAATCCAGAAGAAGGATTTCACGGGCGCGCAGCCCTTTCTGGAACAGTACGCGCAGAAGGCGGAGAAGACGCCGGGGGCGGATCCAGGCCAGGCGTACATCTATCTCTCGCAGTTGGCGCTCGAGCAGAAGAATGACGCGGCCGCGAGTGACTGGCTCAACAAGATTTCGCCGTCGAGCCAGCAATATATTCCCGCGCAGATCACCCGCGCTCAACTGCTCGAAAAGCAGGGTAAGCTGGACGATGCCCGTAAGCTCCTCGCGGGTCTGCAGCCACAGGACCCGCGCGACCAGGCATTGATCGCGCGCACGGACGCGGCCATCCTGTTCGACGCGAAGCGCTATCAGGAAGCGGAAGACCGGCTGGCGCACGCTTCCGCGGACTACCCGGACGACCCCGATCTGACCTACGACTACGCGATGGCGGCCGAGAAGAACGGCCACTACGACACGATGGAAGCGCAGTTGCGCAAGCTGATCGAGTCGCAACCGGACAACCCGCAGGCCTACAACGCGCTGGGCTACTCGCTCGCTGATCGCGGCGTGCGGCTGCAGGAAGCGGACAAGCTGATCCAGAAGGCCTCGTCGCTGGCACCGGACGACGCGTTCATCATGGACAGCGTGGGCTGGGTCAAATATCGCCTCGGCGATACGACGGACGCGCTCAAGCTGCTGCGCAAGGCTTACGACATGCAACCGAATGCGGAAATCGGCGCCCATCTGGGTGAAGTGCTGTGGAAGACCGGCGCGCAAGATCAGGCGCGCGACGCCTGGCGCGAAGCACGCAAGCTTGAACCCGACAACGATACGCTCCTCAAAACGCTCAAACGTTTTCAGGTAAACGATCTCTGATGCTGATTTCGAACCGCTCCATTTTTTCATTCGCTCGCTTGTTCGCTTATCCCCAGGCGCCGCGCCGCGTAGCGCTTGGGCTCGCGGCGGCGGCTGTCGTCGCGCTGGCCGGTTGTGCGTCGGTCAAGCCGCGCGAGCCGTCCACCTCGAACGCCACGACCTCCGTCACCGCGCAGACGAGCCGCGCCTATCACGGCCGCTTTGCGGTGCAGTACGTCGATCAGAACGGCCAGCAGCGCAACGCCTACGGCAACTTCGCCTGGCAGGAAGCCGGCGACACCGTGACGCTGCAGTTGCGCAATCCGCTTGGTCAGACGCTCGCCATTGTTACGTCGTCGCCCGCCTCGGCCTCGCTTGAACTGCCCAACCGCCAGCCGCTCACCGCCGACAACGTTTCGACGCTGATGCAAAACGCGCTTGGCTTCGACTTGCCGGTCGAAGGCTTGCGCTACTGGTTGCAGCCGTCGGCCGCGCCCACTTCGCGGGCGAAGACCGAACAGGATCCGCAGGACCCGTCGCATCTGAAGGAGATCGTCCAGGACGGCTGGACCATCAACTACCTCGCGTATGCTGACGCACCCGCCACCGGCGTGAAGCGCGTCAACCTGAGCCGCGAGCAGCCGCCGCTCGACATCAAGCTCGTGCTCGACCAATAGACCTGTACGCCGGGCCACCGCCCTGCCATTTGTCCCGACTCATGATTGAAACGAACGATTCGCTGCGCGACTGCCTCGCGCCAGCGAAGCTGAATCTCTTCCTGCACATCACCGGCCGCCGGCCGGATGGCTATCACGCGCTGCAGACCGTGTTCCAGTTGCTCGACTGGGGCGACACACTGCATTTCACGCGCCGTGTCGACGGCCGCGTCACGCGCAGCACCGACGTCTCCGGCGTAACGCCGGAGCATGACCTGACTGTGCGCGCCGCGCTGCTGCTGAAGAATCACACCGGCAGCGCGGAAGGCGTCGATATCGAAATCGACAAACGCCTGCCGATGGGCGCGGGCCTTGGCGGCGGCAGCTCGGATGCGGCCACCACGCTGCTCGCGCTGAACCGCCTGTGGAAGCTCGATTTGCCGCGCGAAGACCTGCAGGCACTAGCGTTGAAACTCGGCGCGGACGTGCCATTCTTTGTTTTCGGAAAAAATGCATTTGCAGAGGGTGTCGGAGAAGCGTTAGAGGCTGTACAATTGCCCGCTCGTTATTTCCTGGTTGTGACACCCAAGGTTCAGGTTCCAACTGCAGCGATTTTTTCCGAGAAATCGTTGACAAGAGACTCAAAACCCCTCACAATTACGGACTTTCTTGCACAACATAGTTGCAGCGCAGAATGGCCAGACAGTTTCGGCCGCAATGACATGCAGCAAGTTGTCGTGGGAAAATACGCGGAAGTTGCGCAGGTGCTGAGATGGTTTGATAACATCGCGGCGGCGCGGATGACTGGATCGGGTGCAAGTGTTTTTGCCGCGTTCCCTAGGCGCGATGAAGCAGAAGCGGCGCAAGCCAAACTGCCGAGCGAATGGAACAGCGCAGTCACAGCAAGCCTGGATACACATCCACTCTTCGCTTTCGCGTCATAGGTTTTGCATCGTCGAGCGGTCCTACACGTTCGGTGAAGCTCAAAGTTAGTGTAGGGGAGTCGCCAAGTTGGTTAAGGCACCGGATTTTGATTCCGGCATTCGAGGGTTCGAGTCCTTCCTCCCCTGCCAAAAATTCTCGCAGTTCCTCGCCCCCCAGCCAGAAGCAGGTGCATGATGAGCAGCCATGACGGCCTGATGGTTTTTACTGGCAACGCGAATCCCGCGCTTGCACATGAAGTTGTAAAAACCCTCGGTATCCCCCTCGGCAAAGCCATGGTCAGCCGTTTTTCCGACGGTGAGATCCAGGTCGAGATTCAGGAAAACGTGCGTGGCAAGGATGTCTTCGTCCTGCAGTCCACCTGCGCACCGGCAAACGACAACCTGATGGAACTGATGATCATGGTCGATGCGCTCAAGCGCGCATCCGCTGGCCGGATCACTGCTGCTATCCCCTATTTCGGCTATGCCCGTCAAGATCGTCGTCCGCGTTCGGCGCGCGTCGCTATCTCGGCGAAGGTCGTGGCGAACATGCTGGAAATCGCCGGTGTCGAGCGGATCATCACCATGGATCTGCACGCTGACCAGATTCAAGGCTTCTTCGACATCCCGGTCGATAACATCTACGCAACGCCCGTGCTGCTCGGCGATCTGCGCAAGCAGAATCACGAGAACCTGCTGGTCGTGTCGCCGGACGTCGGCGGCGTGGTCCGTGCGCGTGCCTTGGCGAAGCAACTGAACTGCGATCTCGCGATCATCGACAAGCGCCGCCCGAAGGCGAATGTCGCTGAAGTGATGAACATCATCGGTGAAGTCGAAGGCCGTACCTGCGTGATCATGGATGACATGGTCGACACCGCTGGCACGCTCTGCAAGGCGGCGCAGGTGCTGAAGGAACGCGGCGCGATCAAGGTGTTTGCGTATGCAACTCACCCGGTTCTGTCGGGCGGTGCTGGCGAGCGTATCGCTGCGTCAGCGCTCGACGAACTGGTTGTGACTGATACGATCCCGCTCGGCGAAGAAGCCCGTTCGTGCGCCAAGATCCGTTCGCTGACCAGCGCAGGTCTGCTGGCCGAAACGTTCTCGCGGATCCGCCGCGGCGATTCGGTGATGTCGCTGTTTGCGGAAAGTTAAGTATTTGCGATGGCGCAGCGTGATTCACGTTGCGCTTTTGCACAATCGGCATGAACGAACGAAGGTTTGTGCCGTCGAGTCTGGGGCCTCAGCCAAAATGGCGTGAAGGCCCCGTTTTTACTGCCTGGTCGCGGGCGGTGCATTGGAGATTCAAAATGAAAGTAGTCGCTTTCGAGCGTTCCCTGCAAGGTACGGGTGCGAGCCGCCGCCTGCGTATTACCGGCAAGACGCCGGCAATCGTTTACGGCGCTGGTGCTGAACCGCAAATGATCGAACTCGATCACAACGCGTTGTGGCACGCCCTGAAGAAAGAAGTATTCCATTCGTCGATTCTCGATCTGGAAATCGGCGGTAAGGCGCAACAAGTTCTGCTGCGCGACGTGCAATACCATCCGTTCCGTCAGCTCGTGCTGCACGTGGATTTCCAGCGCGTCGATGCAACGAAGAAGCTGCACACCAAGGTGCCGCTGCACTTCATGAACCAGGAATCGAACCCGGCAGTCAAGCTGTCGAGCGCGGTAATCTCGCACGTTCTGAACGAAATCGAAATCGAGTGCCTGCCGTCGGCACTGCCGGAATTCCTCGAAGTCGACCTCGCAACGATCGAAGCTGGTCACACGCTGCACGCCAAAGACATCGTCCTGCCGGCTGGCGTCGCGCTGGTTGCACACATCGAAGCTGAAAACCCGGTGATCGCATCCGCGACGATCCCGGCTGGTGCGGTCGCTGAAGGCGACGCCGCTGCTGCTGCAGGCGAAGGCGAAACGCCGGCCGCTTAAGCTGCATACAGCGAGCAATCCTCTCGATCCGTTTCAATGGAACGGACGATGTGACCCGCCGCGGTTCGCCCCGGCGGGTTTTTTTTCGGTTTTTTTTCAGGTCGCGCGGCACGCCGCCGGCCCTTAACCAATCATGATCAAGCTGATCGTGGGGCTCGGCAACCCGGGCGCCGAATATACCGCGACGCGTCACAATGCCGGCTTCTGGCTGGTCGATCAACTGGCGCGCGAAGCCGGCACCACCCTGCGTGACGAGCGGCGCTTTCACGGTTTCTACGCGAAGGCACGCTTGCACGGAGAAGAGGTGCACCTGCTCGAGCCGCAGACATACATGAACCGCTCGGGGCAGTCGGTCGTCGCGCTCGCGCATTTCTTCAAGATCCTGCCCGATGAGATTCTCGTCGCGCACGACGAACTCGATCTGCCGCCCGGCACCGTCAAGCTGAAGCTCGGTGGCGGCAGTGGCGGCCACAATGGTTTGAAGGACATCTCCGCGCATCTGTCGTCACAGCAGTATTGGCGGCTGCGCATCGGCATCGGCCATCCGCGTGATCTGATTCCCGAAAGCGCCCGCGCCGGCGCGAAGCCCGACGTTGCCAATTACGTACTGAAGCCGCCTCGTCGCGAGGATCAGGAGGTGATCGATGCGTCGATTGAACGTGCGCTCGTGCAGATGCCGCTCGTCGTCAAAGGCGAGCTCGACCGGGCGGTGATGCAATTGCATCGCAACGGCTAGGTGGCGTACGCGGGGCGGCCGCTGGTTTGATGAGCCAGCGGACAGACCTCACTTCTGCGCGTCGGACAGACACCGGTGGCGGATTTCGCTGCCGTCGCTGATCTATCATCAGGATCGAATCGAAGCCATCAACTGGAGGCCCGCTTGAGCCGCTACTGGAGTGACATCGTTTATCGTCTGACGCCGTATGTGCCGGGCGAACAGCCCGTGCTCGCCCATCCGGTCAAGCTCAATACCAACGAGAACCCATATCCGCCGTCACCACGCGTGCTGGAGGCGATTCGTCACGAACTCGGCGACAGCGCAGAATCGCTGCGCCGTTATCCTGACCCGACCGCGCGCAAGCTGCGTGAAACAGTCGCCGCGCACCACGGCATCCGCGCCGAGCAGGTATTCGCCGGCAACGGTTCGGACGAAGTGCTCGCCCTGACTTTCCAGGCGCTGCTCAAACACGACGAGCCGATCCTGTTCCCGGACATCACGTACAGCTTCTATCCAACGTACGCGCGGCTCTTCGAGGTCGATTACCAGACCATTCCCGTCGATGACGCATTCGCCATCCGCGTCGACGACTACGCTTTGGCCAACGGCGGCATCCTGTTGCCGAATCCGAACGCGCCAACTGGCCATCCCTTGCCGCTCTCCGAGATCGAGCGGCTGGTGGCACAGCATGCAGAATCCGTGGTGGTGATCGACGAAGCGTATGTGGATTTCGGCGGACAGTCGGCCGTTTCGCTGATTGACCGCTATCCGAATCTGCTGGTGGTGCAGACGGTCTCGAAGTCTCGCTCGCTGGCAGGCATGCGGGTGGGATTCGCGTTCGGCAACCCGGCGCTGATCGAGGCGCTGACCCGCGTCAAGGACAGCTTCAACTCGTATCCGCTCGACCGGCTGGCACAGGTCGCGGCGAGCGCCGCCTATCAGGACGACAAGTGGTTCCGCGACAGCTGCGTGAAAGTTATCGCGAGTCGCGAGCGCCTGTCCGCGGGCTTGACGGCGCTGGGCTTCAACGTCGTGCCATCAGGGGCGAATTTCGTCTTCGCGCGTCACGAAGGTTACGACGCGGCCACGCTCGCCGCCCGGCTACGGGATAAGGAGATTTTCGTGCGCCATTTCAAGGCGCCGCGCGTCGATCAGCACTTGCGTATCTCGATTGGCACAGACGCGGAATGCGACGCGCTACTCGAGGCGTTGCAGGACGTGTTTCGCGGTTACGTGTGACAGATCGTTATTCCGTTACGGCGAAGCGCACGCGCCTCGCCAAAGCACCCTCAGGCCTTGGCGGCCTGCAGCGCGTGATACTTCGCCATCAAGCCTTCAGGCGTCTCCAGGTGCTGCGGGTCGCGCGGAATGCACTCCACCGGGCACACCTGGATACACTGCGGCTCATCGAAATGACCGACGCATTCGGTGCATTTCTTCGGGTCGATCACATAGATTTCCGGGCCCATCGAAATTGCATCGTTCGGGCACTCAGGCTCGCAGACGTCGCAATTGATGCACTCGTCGGTAATCATCAGGGCCATACTTCTCTCACTTCGCGCCGGCGCGGAGCCGGCTGCCATTCCGTCAAACCGACAGTTTACGCCGGTTAGGGCTGCCCCGCCTGGTCGTCGTCCTGATCCAGCAACGCCACCTTGTCCTTCAGCCACTTTTCGACCGAAGGAAACACGAACTTGCTGACGTCGCCGCCCAGTTGCGCAATCTCGCGCACGATGGTGCCTGAAATGAACTGGTACTGGTCGGACGGCGTCATGAACATGGTTTCGACGTCGGGCAGCAGATAGCGGTTCATGCCGGCCATCTGGAACTCGTATTCAAAGTCCGACACGGCACGCAGGCCGCGCACGATGACGCGGGCGTTATTGGTACGGACGAAATCCTTCAGCAGCCCCTTGAAGCTCATGACCTGCACGTTCGGATAGTGACCGAGCACTTCATGAGCGATGTCGAGGCGTTCCTCGAGGGTGAAAAACGGCTTCTTGTTGCGGCTGTCGGCGACGCCTACTACCAGCGTGTCGAAAATGCTCGACGCGCGCCGAACGAGGTCTTCGTGACCGCGCGTCAGCGGGTCGAACGTACCCGGGTACACGGCGACTACCATGGGACTTCTCCTCTCTTCAGACAAATGGGCACGTCAAGCACGCCCACAGGACGCGTTTGCCGCCGGTCGCGCGCGTGACGGCTGGCCGTCCGGCGCTTGTTTTAGAACGCGCATTATTCCTCATTTTCGCGCTGCAGCAAATGATAGTGGACCGCTCCGGCCTTGCCGTGCCGCACGATGGTCCAGCCCGCCAGCGCGGGCGTCTGTGCGATGTCGAGCGCATCGCCGGCTTCCACATAGAGGAATCCTTCGGCGCTGACGAGCGGCGCCGCCAGTTCCAGCGCGCGGCCAAGCAGGGCCGAGTCGAACGGCGGGTCGAGGAACACTACGTCGAACGAAGCGGGCGCGAGGCTAGCCGCAAGGCGTAGAGCATCGGCCTCGGCAACTTCAATCGTGTTGGGCGCGAGGCGCGCCTGATTGGCGCGCAACTGCCCGGCCGCCTTCGCGTGGCGCTCGACCATCAGGACCCGCGCGGCGCCGCGCGAAGCCGCCTCGAAGCCCAGCGCGCCGCTGCCGGCGAACAGATCGAGACAGCGCTGGCCGTCCAGGCGCTGGCCGAGCCAGTTAAAGAGCGTTTCGCGCACGCGGTCCGGCGTGGGGCGCAGACCGTCGAGGTCGAGCACAGGCAATGGCGTCCGCTTCCAGTCGCCGCCGATGATACGGATGGCGTGTGGCTTGCCGCGGTTGGATGCAGCGCTGTGTGCTCGGGGTGCAGAAGTACGGGGCATGCAGATTCGAACAGTTAGACAGTTAAGCGATTGGCCCGCAGGCGCTTGCTCGCACCGGGCCTGGAGCGCCAACGTTACCACATGGGGGCGAGCAGCTCACCCTGGCCGGTCGGCTAATACTGTC
>JBEKNG010000043.1:0-14197 GCA_049523075.1 Paraburkholderia sp. | reverse complement strand
AGAGCGTAAATGATGTCGAAGAACGGCGAGATCTGCAGTCCGGCCATGACCGTACCGAGGCCACCCGACAGACCGACCTCTGCGATACGGTTGAACAGTCCGTTGTTGCCGCCCGGGTTATCGTAGCCGCTGGAACACGTGGCCGGTGCCCGTCCCGCCGTTGAACTCAGGGGTCGAATGGCTCAGATACAACGAAATCCGACGTCGTCTCCAGACGGTCACCGATACGACATCCGACCAGGGTTTGCCACGTTGGAACGGTCGGGGCCGCCGTGAACGTCACCAGCAAACACTCAACGGACCGAGCCGGAAACCTCCGCATCACCTTCCGAGAGCCCCGCGATGGCCTGCCAGGCCACGACACGCGTCTGCCCGAAAACCAACCCCTTCCATTCGTCGTTGTCGCAGTAGAACGCGTCTTTCAGGTTTTGCCGGATCTGCGCGGCCGCCGTGGCCTCACATTCCGGATGACGGCGGAGCCAGTGATCGGCGCGCAGCGCTTTCAACACGTACAAGGCAACCCCATGCGTGCCCGATGTGATGATGAGCAGCGAACGCGCGCCGGCAGGCGCGAGTATCGCGAGATCGATCGATAGGCTCGCGTTATCAGGGCCAACTTCCGTGGGGTGCAAAATCTGCGCTGGGCGTGGCGCTCGTCGTGCGTTCGGTCAATGGCGTCGCGCTGACCGAATACGGCGTCCTGTTTCAGCGCCGCGCACGCATGCTGGTCAACGACGTGCGGCACATACATGAGAATTGTCGGCCATGCTCAATGGCGCGGGTGGAGAGCTCGCCGTGTCCGTCTCATCGGCCGTCGCGTGTGCATTGCTACCCTAGGCGTTCACGCAATTTCGCGCGCGGAATCCCGATACGTCGGTTACCCTCCGCGAATTGCCGCTGCCCGCCGCGCTCCGTGCGTTGCGCGACGGAGACACCGATTTTGCGGTAGCCACGGGTAGCGCGGACATGCAATGGTCCGATTTCGTCGAGCGGCGAAAAATCATGTCGGTGCCGTTGCTGGTCGTGGCGCGCCAAGGCCATCCGCTCGCGCAGGCGCTCGATTTCGAAGTTACGCGGAGCGGAATGGCTCCTGCCTTGCGAGCCCGGCGACGACATTGATAAGGGTTTCAGCGCTTACTTCCACTCGCTGGGTTTATCCGTGCTCAGAGAATCATGCGCTGCCAGGCATTGGCGCCGTCCGTCGCATTGATCGCGAAGACCGACGTGATTTGCGTGGCCACGCAGCCGACGTTCGAACTCGAGATGAAGCGCCGCAGGATCCGCGAGCTGAAGATCCAAGAGTCGCTTCCCGACATGGACGTCTACGTCGTGCAAAGGCGGGCGCGCCCGCTCACCTCGGCGGGCCTCCCGCTTTCTCTCCTGCGTCGAGCAGGCGGCCATGCATTGGACCGCTATTGCGGTTAATTGGCCCGATCGCCGACAGGCTGAAACCCGTACGCTGCAAACGTCGATTGCACCTCTGGGGTCAATACAAACCAGGCGAAACGCAAGGCGGCTGCCTGTTGAGGTGCGTTAGGGACGGCCAACCCATAATCAGCCGCTACTTCCAAACCGGCGGGCACTTGTACTTTCTCGATATCGCCTTTGACCGAGCGCGCCTGCGTGCTGCAGTAGCCAACAAACATGTCGGCTTCATGCTGAGCGAAGAAATATCGGACAGCATTCTGACCCGGCGGCACGGCGGGGCTCTGCGGACCACCGACTAGTTGAAGGGCCTTTCCGCTCAGCGCCGAGTACGCACCGGGATGAATTGCGTCTGCACGGGAAAACATCTCCCAGGTGTAGTCGCCGCTGGGATCGGATTTTGGGGTGGAGGTGCCGAGCTTTAGAGAAGGGTCCAACATTTTGTCCAGGACATTGGACGTTGTCAGTCCAAGTCCAGCTCTTCCAGTTACGCATAGCTGGTTACGCGCAAAAACCACCGGAGACAGCGATTTGCCGTCGGCAGCCAACCGCTGCGGATGATCGAAATCTGCCGAAAGGAAGAGGTCAGGTACCTCGCCGCTTTCGATTCTCTTTGCCAACACGCCGGACGGTCCATATACCGTTTTGAACGTTATTCCGTAGTGTGCCGTATATTGTCGCTCGACTTCTTGCAATACACCGCGCAAGCTGCCGGCCGCAAAGATAGTTAATGCGGTTGAACCGGACTCTTCGGGAGGCGTCGCCCAGGCATTCGACAGGCTCAGGAGAAGAGGGAAGACCAAAAGGTATGCACGGGTTCTCATGATGTACTCGGATCTTAAGGGATCTGCAGCGGGTGAATGATATAGAGATCCCGCCGCGCGTGTCGCCCGGCGGGCTGGTCACCGTATGGGCAAGCCGAACGCTGACCGTCGATCGTCGAACACCAGACGCCGGACGCGTCGGCGTTCATTACCGGGGTGACGTTGCCTGTTGATGGGGGGTATGCGAGTGGAGTGTGAGGGGGCGCTTTATGGCTGGAGTCGAGGCAACAGCCAAAGGCGAACGCCTGTATGACTGGGAGTGACTTTCGCCGTTAGTTGAAATAGAAGGAAATATTACCGTCCTACCTCCTTTCGCGCCGCCCGGAATCCGGCGTCGACAATCTCATATACTCCCATCACGTACTGATCGCGGCCACCATCGCCATCGTACCGTCCGATTCCCCTCAATCGCCGGAACGATGGCGACGCCTTCGACATGGATTCCGTTTCCATACAGCAATATTGCAACGTCTGGTTCAAGGAAGCTAAACAGGCTTATCAGTCCGGTAAGCTGAACGCTGCCGCGCAGTGGCTAGAACGTCTCGTCGCCATCAATCCCGCCCATGCCGATGGCATGCACCTACGCGGCCTGGTTGCCTTTGCCGCGAACCAGCACGCTTCGGCACAAGCATGGATTTCGCATGCAATCAATGTCTTCCCCAATCCGGCGTTCTACAACAGCCTGTGCATCGTCCAATTGACGATGAAGGCGTTCGCCGCCGCCGCTCAAAGTGCTCGAGAAGGACTGGCGCGGCAGCCCGATTTCGCCACGCTTCACTACCATCTGGCACTGGCCCTTCAGTTCGACGGGAATCTGCCCGATGCCGCCTTCCACTATCGCAAGGCAATTGAGCTTGATCCCAGCAATTCCGAGGCGCACAACAATCTTGGGGCTGTCCTGAACGACCTGGGAGATTCGGAAGCGGCTCTGCAGCATGCCCGGCAAGCACTTGAACTTGCGCCAGACGTTCCGGCGGTGCGCAACAACCTGGGCAAGACGCTTATGTCGTTAGGTAAACTGGATAGCGCGGAATTGCATTTCCGGCGCGCGATTGCCATTGACCCTGACAATTTTTCGTATTACCGATTTCTGGTTCAGACGAGGCGCCTGTCCGCCAGCGATCCGTGCGTCATTTCCATGGCCGATCGGATCAAGCATGTTGATTCGCTGACGCCAGTCAACCAGATGAACCTGCACTTCGCATTCGGGCAGACGCTCGCCGACAACGGAAACCACGAGCAATCGTTCGAGCACTTTCGGCGAGCCAATGCCCTATATCGAGCCAGCATTCACTATGATGAAGAACGCACGCTCAACCTGCTCAGACACATCCCCAGCTTAATAACGTCCGAGCTTCTGGAAGCCAATCGCGGGAGCGGCGATCCATCCTGCTCCCCGGTCTTTATCGTAGGGATGCCACGCTCAGGATCAACGCTGGTCGAACAGATCCTTGCCAGCCATCCCCGGGTATTCGGAATCGGGGAACGTCCCGACTTTGAAAGGGCACTACAGGCACGGATGAACCTGAGCAGCAGGATTGACATCGGTGCGCTCCGGGCAATTGCGGCTACGTCATTGAATTCGATTGGCAACGACTACTTGTGCCGTATTCATGCTGTGGTGAGCAACGCTCAAGACTACCAACGGATTACCGACAAATACCTGTTTAACTTTGTCTATCTGGGCATGATTCACATGGCGCTGCCGAATGCCAGGTTTGTCCATATCCGAAGGGATCCGGTGGAAACCTGCCTATCAATATATTCGAAGCTTTTCGGCGATATTCCGTTTGCCTATGACCTGGGTGAACTAGGCCGGTATTACCGTGCTTATGCCGATCTGATGGCGCATTGGCGAAGTATCTTGCCGGAAGGAACCATGCTCGAAATTCAGTACGAGGATCTGGTCAATGATTTCGAGTACACCGTCCGCCGGATGCTGGCTCATTGCGGGCTCGAATGGGACGAACGCTGCATGCTGTTTCATCAAACCAGGCGTCCGGTCCTGACGATGAGTGCCCGGCAGGTGCGCGAACCGCTGTTTAGATCGTCATTGCGGCGTTGGAGTCCGGCCCAGACATTGTTGCAACCTCTTCTGGATGGCCTGGCAAGCCACATGAGCAAGCCAAAACTATAAGCGTCAAGGACAGGGATGCTCAGCTCCTGCCGCCAATCAGTGGCAGACGGCAACTGGGCATCACGAACGTGCGTCGCCGGATGGCAGATCAGAGCTTCACCCGAAAGCGTCTTCATATCGTGTCTCCAACATGCCGCGGGCAATCAAACGACGGAGGTGCGGCGTGGAATATTTATCCGCATCTCCGGAGCGTCGCTTGTCGTGTGCTTTATGTCTTGTAAGACGGATCCCGGCGATCGAGATAGCGCAACATCGCGGGCCATTCCATTTCGCCGAACGGACGTCGGACTTCGGGCTGATACAGGTTGTACGTCTTGTCGATCACCTGCGCAGGCGGCATGTTGATTTCTGCGCCGGAGTGCATCGCATCGAGCTGGATCTTGCAAGCCATCTCGAGCCAGTACATCAGATTGAACGTCTGCGCGATGCTGGGTCCGACGGTCAGCAAGCCGTGATTGCGAAGAATCATCGCCTCGTGATCGCCGAGATCGCTCACGAGGCGCTCGCGCTCGTCGAGTTCCAGGGCTACGCTCTCGTAGTCGTGATAGGCGATGCGGGCAAAGCGCATCGACGTTTGCGTGATCGGCAACAGGCCGCATTTGAGGGCCGACAGGGCGGACCCGGCGCGAGTATGCGTGTGCAACACGCACTGTACGTCATGCCGGGCCGCGTGTACCGCGCTGTGGATCACGTAGCCGGCCTGGTTCACTTCGTACCCGCTGCCGCCATCCAGGATATTGCCGTCAAGATCGATCTTCAGCAGGCTGGATGCCGTGATCTCCTCGTACATCATCCCATACGGGTTGATCAGGATGTGATCCGGCGACCCCGGGATGCGCGCGGTGATGTGGTTGTAAATCAGATCGCTCATGCCGAAGGACGCTACGAGCCGATAGCACGCCGCAAGGTTCACACGCGTTTGCCATTCGACTGGTTCGAAGTCGCTGGGCCGGCGATAGCCGGAATTTTCTGGAAGTTTACTCATATCTGTCTCCTACTTCTTGTGCACCACAACGACGAAATCCGGCGGATATCCGTGCCCGGAAACGGGAGCGCTGCATTCCTGGAGCGCATGGACCATTCGGCGCCGGCCGAGCCCATCTGCTGCGCTGTGAATCCTCGAAGCCGCGAATTCGAGGTATTTGTGGACTATTATGTCGTGCGGCACGGCGATGCCACAAACGACATTTTGTTGCCCTGTTGATGAGAATTCGGAATGAATCCACGACGCCTGACACCGTCGATGACCTCGCTTCTGGCATTCGAGGCATCGGCACGGGCCGAAAGTTTTACGAAGGCCGCGCAGCAGCTCTCACTGACGCAAAGCGCGGTGAGCCGGCAAGTGCAGTCGCTGGAAGATCTATTGGGTGTGCCGCTGTTTCAACGGATCGGCAGGCATGTGCTGCTGACCGAGGTCGGACGCATGTACCTCCGCGAAGTCACCCCCGCGCTGGAAAGAATTCGCAATGCGTCACTGCAGGCGATCGCGTTTCAATCCGGCGGAGGCACTTTGCACCTGTCCGTCCTGCCGACGTTCGGCGCGAAATGGCTGATGCTGCGGTTGCCGGGCTTCTATGCAAGTCATCCGGAAATCCTCGTGCACGTTCACTCGAAGGCGTATCGGGATCTCGACCTCAAACTGGAAGGCATGGACGCGGCCATCGTGGTCGGCGATGGGCAGTGGGACGGCGTGAGCGCATTTCGGCTCATCGACGAAAGCATCGTGCCGATCATTTCACCGAAGCGGGCTAAGCAGGACAAGATCAAGACGGTTTCGGATTTGCTGCGTTGTCCATTGCTCCAGATCGCTTCGAGACCCACTGGATGGCAAGACTGGCTGCGAAAGCACGGCGGCCCGAACACGGAGCCGATCATCGGCCCACGGTTCGAATTGACTTCGCACCTGATACAGGCGGTGTCCGCGGGGATGGGCGTCGGCCTGGTCGCTCGCGTGCTGGTCGAAGACGAACTGCTCGCGGGAACGCTGGTCGTGCCTATCGAGGTGACTGATGACATTCCGGAGAAGGCGTATTACCTGATCGTCTCGAAGCATCGAGAATCTTATCCTCCCTTCGCGACTTTCAAGGAGTGGCTACTCGAATTGACGTAAGCCGGTTTGCGAGCCTCGACACCCCCCGTGCAGCTCGACGCCGTCGAATCCAGGGCGCTGCGCACCCGCCGCAGTCCGTGTGAGAGCAACTTGATAATCAGGCTTCTGCGCTCTTTCGTAAAGAAGGCAGTTTTTCAGGAGATAGTTACCAAATGGGAACCACCAAAGCGTTGACCAGCGCTCTCAAAACGAGACTGGACGTGGCCCGGACCCAATACAGTTCTTTTACGAATTGCCCGGTGCGCGACGTCATGGACGTCATCAGCGGGCGGTGGAGTTCGTTGCTGATGATGGCGCTGGCCGAGCACCCACATCGATTCGGTGAACTTCGCCGGTTGGTGCCGGACATTTCGCAGCGAATGCTCACGCAGACACTTCATGAGTTACAACGCGACGGCTACGTGCATCGTGAAGTCTTTCCTACGAAGCCACCGGGCGTCGAATACAGCCTGACCGAGCTCGGTCGTTCGATGTTCGAGGCATTGAACGTCTTGATTCAATGGGCCGACGAGAATCATGCTGCGGTCACCGCGGCTCGCCTACACTTTGATAGCGAGAAGGAATCTGCGTAAGAGGCGTCGCGCTGCCCAGGTGCGGCGCGACGTGTGAGACGCTCTTCAAGCTGCGCGCATAGACTTACGCTTTCGGTCTAATGTTCTGGTTGACTCGCAACAGGTTGTTGGGATCGTACTTCGCCTTGATCGAGGCAAGGCGCTTGTAGTTGTCGCCGTAGCTTAGTTCGACGCGGTTCTCGGCCTCGTCGGCGTCCATGAAGTTGATGTAGGCGCTATCCAGATTGAACGGGTGGATGGCCTGCCAGTAGGCACGGCCCCAGGTCTTGAGCGCCTCGGCGTCCTTGGGATCGGGGCTGATCGCGGCAATTACCATCGAAAAAGACGCGTCCCGTGCGCTCCAGGCAGTGGCATCCTCGGCGACCCGTCTAACGGCGCCATCTATGGGGTAAAGGTGCATCAGGCAGAAGGGAGTCGGCGCCTTGATCGCGTTAGCGATGTGCACGTCGATCGCCTCGTCAGGCAGCGCCTTGACAAAGTCCCCCTTCCAATACCACTGCAAGCCTTTAGGGAAGAACGGGTCGAACAGACTGTTGATGGCAGTCCACGGCATCTCGCCCATCCAGTTGAACAGCGGGGCGGGCAGTTTCTCGAGCAGCGAGGCCATGAGTTTCTGACCCTCTGCGATCGGCCCGTTGAAAGCACCAATCAGAGCACAGGCGCGTTTGTTCCAGTGCTCCTTGGGGAAGGGATCGGTTGGCGGCACGCTTTTGAGGCCGACAAACAGGCCAAGCTCTTCGGGGGCCTTTGAGATGAAGTCGCGGTAAATCACCATAACTTGTTTGGCATCCTTGGCGTCCCAGAAGATCGGACCAGCGAACACCATATTGGCTTGATGGGCCTGAAACAGAAAGCTCGTGACCACCCCGAAGTTACCGCCGCCACCGCGCACCGCCCAGAACAGGTCAGCGTGCTTGTCCTTGTTAGCGGTGACAAACGAGCCGTCGGCCAGCACTACATCCACTTCGAGCAAATTGTCGACCGTGAGGCCGTGCTTGCGCGTGAGATAGCCCGTTCCTCCGCCCAAGGTCAGACCTGCGACGCCCGTGCTGCCGACGATGCCGAGCGGTACGGCGAGGCCAAAGGCGTGGGTCGCGTGATCGAGGTCCGTTGCAGTGCAGCCTGGATCGACACGCACGGTGCGGCTCGCTGGGTCAACGCGCACGCTGCGCATCTGCGACAGGTCGATGACCAGCCCACCGTCGCAACCGCCCAAACCGGGGCCGCTGTGTCCGCCTCCCCGGATTGCGAGAAGCAGCTTGTTATCGCGCGCGTAGTTGACCGCCGCTATGACATCAGCGGCGTCGGTGCAGCGAGCGATCACCTTGGGCCGCTTATCGATCATGCCGTTGTACAGCGCTCGCGCCTCGTCGTACTCCTTGTCTGACGAACCGATCAGCCTTCCGTGAAATCCCTGAATTGCAAACTCGTCCATGACGCTACCTCCTTGAAGAGTTTATCCATCGCGCGCACGTGCGACGCTCCGCCCCCATACCCAACAGCATCGCGCCGAACAGTCGACAGGAACGACATCGGGCGCGTGGGATCAATCGGCATTTACGCACCTATCGGGTAGCCGTTCGCGAGCCGAAACGTCATAACCCACTTGATGAAAAGCATAGTGCTCCGACGCAATTGCCGAAAGGAACTTCCGATTGACGACACTGACAACAAGACGAGCGAGCAACCCGTTGAATGAAATCCAGCCAATTGTCGGCCGCTCTTTGGCCTGAGAGAAAAAAGGGCGTGTCGAATTGGAGACTTGACCGGCCAGACGGCTTTGAAGCGTCCGACGCAGCCCCCAAAAGTGGGGACGCTACCGAGATTCAGAAAGTCCCTTCGGGGGCAACCAGGTCCACTCCCAAGGCCATTCCCAGGGCCAGTCGCCGTCGGCCCGAGTTCGCCAACAAGAGACGGCCGGTGCAAGTAGCCGAATCGTCACCGGCCAGGGCGGCGGCGGAGGCCCGCTAGATGATTTTCAATCCATGCGCAAAGATCGTGAGTAGCCGCCACAGGGCCCGCGCCCATTCATTGCCAGGGTGAAGAGCGTCGAGGCGTCTTTCAGCCATGCGCGTTTGATAAGTAGTAGTTTCGATAACGCGCCCCTCGAAATCTTGCTGGTCGTTCGGGCAACGTACAACGACGATCGGCAGCCGGCGCTGGGCCTGCAACGTACGCCAGGACGTCAGGTTTGGTGACGATTGGGCGGAGGTCACTGCGTCCCAAGACCCGCTGGAATGACGCAGCTACTGCTGACGATTTTTGCGCGTCGTAGAATCTGCTTTCCTCGCGCTCAGCTTGCACAACCCGCCCATGCCTGTTCCTCGATTGATCTCTATCCAAATTTCTTTCTCGATCGTACTGGCAGTCACGGCACTTATGTCTAGCGAGGTACGCGCTGATACAGCGCGAGCGCTCTTCGCTACGGGACGAAGCGTGAGTAGCCGAAGTGACATCCCTTCTTCCAAGGATCAATCAGACTGTCGCCCCTTCCTGATTGAAGGGACTGCCCGTTCAAAGGGACTCGTCGGGAAATTCTTTATAGCGGCTGATCCGCACCACCAGGTGGCGACTCTCCAGGTTATCGATGCCGGCCCCGCAGATTTTGCGTTTGGCGTAACGGGCCCACGGGCATGGGTCAAGGATGCCAATGGCGTCGTCAGCGATGCAGATTTTGATGGTTATCGGGAAGGCATCGTTAGCGACGCATATTGGCTAAGCGGCGGAATATTGAACAAGTGCTGGCCGGCGAACATAAGGTTCCTGAAAACCGAGCAGGTTGACGGTGCGACTACCGATAGGCTGAACGTGTGGCCGCTGGGCGGCAAAGTCACGACGGTCTGGATTTCTCGCGTGACGCATCTGCCGTTGCGCTGGTCTCGAAGAGACGAGCCAGACGTCGCGTCAACGACATACTCGGACTACCGTTCCGTCAGCGATCGGGTCATTCCTTTCAGGCAACGCGTGGTGGATCGTGACGGCAATCAATGGGACCTACGCGACATTCGGGTGCAGACAGGCGTTGCCGCGGAAGTAGTCGCTGAACGGGCCAGAAAACCTGACTCCACTTTGAGCGATTATTGGATCGATGGCGGTGACACCACGACGATTCCGATAGGCGCAACGGGTCAGCCTCGCGTCGACGTCTTCATCAACGGAAAAGGTCCATTCAGCTTCCTGTTTGATACGGGTGGCGCACTCTCGATGACACGGGCCGCCGCCGATGCCGCAGGAGTCAAGCTATTTGGAGAAGGGCGCGACACGGGGGTAACCGGCGCTGCAGTCACGACTCGATTCTCCAGGATCAAGGATCTGCGCTTAGGGACCGCGCATTTGCGAGATCAGTATGTATCTGTTTTCGACTCGGGTTCTGAAGGGGCAGACTCCCAGATTGCGGGGTCGATTGGTTACGAGGTTCTCGCGCGCTTTACGACGACTTTCGATTTTCCTCACCGAACTGTCAATCTCTCGCTAAAGCGTGGCGATGCAATGGTCGCCGATTCGCTAGCGTCGCCTATCGCACTCGACCATACCGTCCCCGCGGTAGAAGGTGTGATGAATGGTGTAGCCGATTATTTTTGGCTCGACACAGGGTTTGATGGAGCACTCCTCGTCAATCGGACGTTTGGCATTGCTCACCCCACAGCGGTGCCGAAGCGGCTGTATGACTTAGGCGGGGCGCTATCCGCCGTGGGCGGCGGCGGAGCGATCAAGATGGGTCGGATTCCCTCGGTAACGATCGGGGCGACGACCTTCGCCGATACCATTGGAATGTTTTCAAGCTTCGACAGCGGGCTGAGTACAGATTCAGAGTTCGCCGCTGATGTGGGCGACGCTCTGCTGAGGTCGTGCGTCGTGACGTTCGATTACAAGGCGCGGCGTGTCTGGCTCACGCGACTTGATGCCTCGAGTGGCCCTTATATCCCGCCTTATAACAGAGCGGGTTTCGGTATCGAATACTCGTCCAGCGGCGTAGCAACAGTCAGCTATGTTAGAGAGGGCTCGCCCGCAGCCGAAGTCGGATTACGAGAAGGGGACCACGTAATAGAGATCAATGGGCAGGAAATATCCGGATCGGTAGTCTCCGCTACCAAGTCCAATCTACGGACGCTTAATGACGCTCTTATAAAGCTTGCCGTTCTGCGGGCTGGGGCGGTCCTCGATTTCACGGTTCAGCCACGGGACTACGTTCAGTAAAAGGGGCGACTCAGTCGGCAGGCCATTGACCGGACGTTCGCCAGTCGAAAGCCACAAACGTCAGGCCCCAACTTGACCGGACGTGTGCTTCAGACCCGCTTCCGCCGTTCGTTGCGTCGACTATCGAACGGCGGTTCTCGGAACACAACGGTCGGCGGGTTTGATTGGTGGCAACGCGATAACCGGGCCACGCAAGCGAGTGCTTATGCCAGCAAATGGACGTTGGAGAGTTTCTCACACAGCGTGATGAGCCGGTTCTGGAGAACGGCGTCCTCCGCCTGCGGGTTTGGAGCAAGCGGCCGCAGGTGGTAAAAGTACTGGCCAGTCACCTGAGCTTCCGGATCGTCACTGGCGGCGAGCCAGGCTTGGGTGCGATGCGCCTGATCCATGTCGTCCGGCGCACCGGGACCACCCATCCGGGTAGGTACCCAGCCGGGTTCCAGCGCGTTGGAAAAAGCGTCGGGCCAGCGACGGGCGATTGCGAATGCCATCATCGCATCATGCAGCTTGCTTTCGGCATAGGCCGCGGATCCGTTCCAGCGACGCTTGCGCCAGAGGATGTCGTCGAGATTGGCGTCAGCATGGTGATGCATACCCGAGCTCAGATAGACGAGCCGCTTCGGCTTCTCGATCAGGGCGGTCAGGATGTAGGCGGACAGTGTGTTAATCGCGAAGACATGCGGCAGACCGTCGGTGGTGAGGCGCTGGCCTTCGCGGTAGCCGACCGCGGCATTGTGGATCACCGTATGGAAGCGGCCGAGTTCGTTGACGCGCGCAGCAAGCACCTTGGCGCCGGCGATGGTTTCAAGATCGCCCACGACTACGGCCTCGGCCTTGGGTAACGCGCGCCGGGCAACTTCTGCGCGTGCGGCGTTCCTCGCGTGCAGGACAACCTGGTGCCCTTGCTTAACAAGCAGTTCGGCTGCCATGAAGCCGAGGCCCGTGGACGAACCGGAAATGAATACGCGTGCCATGTGAATTCTCCTGTACTGGATGGCGAACCGGCGACATAGGCGTTGCCGGTTCCGGGGATGAGATGCTCAGCGTGCGGAGCGGCGGCTAATCAGGACGAGGACCGCCCCGAGAACCGCGCTTGCCGCACCGAGCAGATAGACGGCGGCGTAGCCGAACTGGCCGGCAACGAGGCCAGCCGCCGGCCCGGCAATGCCATAGGCAATGTCGAGGAAGGCGACGAAAGCGCCCATCGCACTGCCGCGATTCGCCGGCAACACCCGCTTGAGCGCCTCGACACCAAGGGCCGGAAACACCAGCGCGCAGCCAAGGCCGGTGACGAACGCACCCGCAAGCGCCACGATCTCGTACGGCGCGGCCCACAGCACCGCTTGACCGATGGCTTCGATGCCAAGTGACCAGAGAGCCACGCGGTAGCCGCCGATGCGATCGGGCAGATGGCCGAACACTATCCGCATCAGAATGAAGCCGATACCGAACGCAGTCATGACGAGTCCGGCATGGCCCCAGCCACGCATCGCGAAATAGAGCGAGGCAAATGCCGTAAGCCCGGACAGCCCGACGCCTTGCAGCATCAAGCCCAACCCTTCTCGCCAGATCTGGCTGATCACGCGATAGAACGGCAGTCGATGCCCGGGCGGCGAAACGTACGAGGTTGCACCAAAGGCGATACAGACAGCGAGCAGCGGCGCGACGATGCAGGCAGCCATCGCGACCTGAAGGCCCAGCTGCTGATAGAGGGCCATGCCGACCGGCGCACCGACTGCCAGAGCGGCGAACATCGCGATGCCAGTCCACGACATCGACATCCCTGCGCGTTGCGGACCGACCGAGGCGATCGACCAGGACACGCAGCCGGTGACGAATTGACTTTCCCCGAGGCCGGCCACCAGACGCCCTGCGATCACGATAGCAAGACTGGCTACCGGCGAAAGCCCCCGGATAGCGGCGACCAGATAGAGCAGGCCACCCAGGGCAGAGAAGGCAGCGCCCTGCAACGCTGCCCGCTTGCCGCCCTGATGGTCGGTCACGTGACCGGCATAGCCACGGGTCAGTACGGTGGCGAGGAACTGAATCCCGATCACAAGCCCCACGACGAGGTTGCCAAAGCCTAGCTTGTCATGGACAAAGAGCGGAATGACGGGAAGCGGCAGACCGACGGCGAGATAGCCGCAGAAGAGCATGGCGATGACGGCGAGGGAGGGACGGGCCAGATAAACCGGCGCGGCGTCGGCCTGGCCTGGCGTCTTCACGGTTAGCGATGGCATGACTAACTCCAGATCAGTAGTCGCGAGAGAAGGCCGCCCAGCGAAGAGCGGCCGAACACACTCAGGCGGTAGTGTTTAGCGAGGAAGCGGACGTCTCGAAGAGGCCGGGCCGGTAGCCGCTCGCGTCGAGCAGGTAGTCACGGGACGCGGTCACCTCGGCCGACAGCTTTGCCAGATCGACGTCGATCAGCTTGCCGGCACGCTTGCGCAACTGGCCGGCAACCATGACGGTGTCGACATCGGAGCGTTCGACAGCCTGGACGATGGTGCCGATGGCGTTGTTCACCGGGAAGACGGCCACGCCGTTGGTGCGCACCATGATGATGTCGGCCTGCTTGCCCGGGGTCAGCGAGCCGATCGAACGTTCCAGGCCGGCAGCGCGGGCACCATTGATCGTCGCGGCTTGCAGCACCGCTTCTACCGAGATCGGTGCGGGAGCGTCGGCCTCGCCGCGGAAACGGCGATACCGCATGGCCGCGCGCTGATGCCCGAACAGGGCATGCATCTCACCAAACAGATCGCTGCCGAAGGCGGTGTCGAGGTCAATGCCGAGCGCCGGCGTCAGGCCGTGATCGATCGCTTGCTGATAGGCGAAGCTCTCGTCGTCGAAGCCGAACAGCGCATCCGAACGGGGATTGACGGTGACGTTCACGCCCGCATCCGCGAACAACTGCCACGTTTCTTGAGGGATA
>JBEKNG010000042.1:0-14213 GCA_049523075.1 Paraburkholderia sp. | reverse complement strand
CGATGCGCCGCACGACCGCGGGCGAGGTCAGCGGTCCGACCACGAAGCCGATCGCAAATGGCATGATCGCGACGCCGGAGGCGAGCGGCGTCCAGTGTAAACCGGTCTGCAAGAAGATGCCGTAGGTCAGGAAGAAGGCACTGTTGCAATAGAACAGGAACGCGAGCACGAGGCCGAGCGCAAACGCCGGATTACGAAAGAGCTGCAGATCGACGAGCGGATGGCCGCCGCGGCGCTCGACGCGCCGCTGGGTTGCGATGAAGAGCGCAAACACCGGCACGCTCAGCGCGAACATCGCGAACGTCCAGGCCGGCCAGCCGGCTTCGCGACCGTGGGTCATCGGATAGATGATGAGCAGAAGCAGGAGCGAAAGCAGACCCACGCCCTTCAGATCGATCCCCGTGCGCACGGCGGGCTGGTTTTCCGGCACGAACTTCCAGGTGCCGATGAACGCCAGGATGCCCACCGGGATGTTGATCAGGAAAATGATGCGCCAGTCGAGGCCAAACGGCCGATAGGTAACTAACGCCCCTCCGCCGAGTTGTCCGACGATCGACGAGAGCCCGAACACGAATCCGTAAAAACTCATGACCCGTGTTTGCTGGGAAAGCGGCACGACCGCACGAACCGTCGCCAGCACCTGCGGCGCCATGACGGCCGCCGCCATGCCTTGCACGATGCGGGCGATCACCAGCACCTGCCCGCTTGGCGCAAGACCGCACAGCGCCGACGCGACCACGAAACCGGCCATGCCGGTCATAAACATGCGGCGGCGCCCGTACAGGTCGCCGAGACGCCCGCCGGTGATCAGCAGCACAGCGTACGCCGACGCGTAGGCCGACACGATTAGCTGCAACTGCGCGTCCGTGGCGCCCAGCCCAGTGTGAATGGCCGGCAACGCCAGATTGACGATGAAGTAATCGAGCGGCGCGAGAAACGCCCCGACGAACAGCACGGCGAGCGCGAGCCCCTGGCGCTCGAATCGCGGCGGCGCATCCGCTGAGCTAGCGGAGCCCGCGGCGCCGACCGCGGCCGGGCCGGCAACGGCGAAGGCCGCCGGCGTGGATTTGACGCATTCGCTATTCATGACTATTCGTTCAATAATTAGGCAAAAAAATTTACACGAGCGCGCGCATCGCGACATCCACGATGGCGGTCAATTCGCGCTCCTCATGCGCCACGCGGCCGAGCACGCGCAGTCCCTGGATAATGCACAGCAGAAAATTGCTGACCGCTTTTTCGTCCAGCGTAGAACTGAATGCCCCGCTCGCCTGACCGCGAATCACTGCGGCTGCAAGCAGCGTGGCCATGCGGCGCTGGATCGAGGCGATGCGCTCGCGGAGCGCCTCGTCGTCCGACTGCATTTCCAGTGTGGTGTTGGTAATCAGGCAACTGCGCTGCGTCGACAGCGCGGACGCTGCCCTGGCGTAATGCAGGATGGCGTTGCGAAGCGCCTCCGTGGGAGGCAGCGGCGCGTTCAGACGCTCGGCCAGCCGGGCAATCGAACCGTCTGCGTAATGATCGAGGGCGGCCAGCATGATGCCGTGCTTGTCGCCGAACACGCCGTACAGGCTGCCGCGTAACAGGCCGGTTGCCTTGCAGAGATCGTCGATCGAAGTAGCATGGTAGCCATGGCGCCAGAACACCTCGCTCGCGTGGTCCAGCACCGTAGACGTGTCGAACTCGCGCGGGCGCCCTCGGGCGCTTGTGGTGCGGGGTTTTTTCAGGGCGGCAGGCTGGGTCATGTAAGTGGATATTATGACTAACCGTTCAATAAATCAAGCCTGTTGCAGGTGGGGGTTTAGGGGCTTTTAGGGCTGCATCCGGAAGAAGATTCAGCAACTTGCGAAGCTGTGCATCGACGAATTGACACCTGCTGCGTAGATCAGATCGATCGAAGTCGATGGCTCAACCCCGCGTCGACTGATGGCCACATTCCGCGCCCGAGCCGCGTCATGCATGACCTCCACACCGAGTGCCGAAAGCGTTTGGCTGTCGATATCGATCCAGCAAGCAACTACCATCCTGCCGTCAATGCATTGCGCCGGCCCAGCCCGGTGTGCGTACACGCCGATGCGGCGGAACAGTCGCTCCATACTGAGGTAAGTCACTCCGATGATCTGGCACGCGCCTAGCCGCACGGCGCAGCGCACGACCGACGCAAGCATCGGGCGAAAGAACCAGATGAGATTGCCGCCCTCGGCATGTTCGCCAGCGATCGGGCTGGCGGCGAAGCGGGAAAGCTCCCATACATCGGTTGATTCTGGCGCCCGCATTCCCTCGGCAAGCAGAAACGGAAACAGGTCTTTCAGAAGATAAGACTGAGTTGTCGGCAGAAGCCTCGCGCAACCACAAATCGAGCCGGCTTCGTCACGTCCGACCACATAAACCGTGTCGTCACGATCGTACTGGTCACGCTCGAATTCGTCGTCTGCCATCGGCAAGCGCCAGCCCAGCTGCTTGACGAATATCTCATGTCGATACTGTGCAAGCGCGTCACCTACACCCTGAGGTAACCGTCCATTGTCGTGAATGAAGGTCCGCATCATGCACCTCTGGTGGCTTTTTACCGAGCGCATTAAAGCGCGCACAGAGTTGCGCAGTAACTGATAGATTTGACAGGACGCTACGACAAAATATCTTCATTCGTTGATACATTCAGTCGCGACACCAATTTACGCATTGCAATACGAACGGCTTTTACTTATTAACAAACCGTGAGGCGTTCAAATATTTGCATTGCCGCGCGGCATTTGCTGTCGTTGAAAAGAGCAAAGGATGTGATGCCGCCCTCTCAAGGCGAATGCGACGGTGGCCGCGGCCGGATGCGATCAGCTCATCAGTCCGCCGTATCCGCGCCGGCCGGTACATTCGCACGGGCCTTGCTGCCCGGCGCCGGCGACCACGCCGGGCGTGTCTTGCGCTCCGAGTCGACGACGACGATATAACGCCCCGCCCACGGCGTCACCTGACGATCGCTATGCAGCACCCACAGCGACTTGCCCGATTCGACGAGCGCCTCATACTCGGCGTCCAGAATGCCGTAGTGGTCGAGGAAGAGATTGAGCGACGCGGGAATACGCACGCATCCTTTCGAATGGCGAATGCCCAGCAGCGGTTCGAGCTTGTCGGGATCCGTGGCGTGCATCTGAAAACGCATCTGCGACATGCCACCCTTGCCCCAGCCGCGTTCGCCCTGCGCCCAGCCGAGATCGAAGATCCGCATGTCACGCTTGCCGTAACCGCGAATGCTGTTCTGGTTCATCGTGCCTTCGGCGCGGAAATCCATGTTGTCGGGGGTATGTTCAAACACGCCGAGCGGGGTAACGAAGTGATCGAACTCGCCCGGCCTTCCCGTCGCCACCAGCGACGCGCCGATCATCAGCCACTTGTCGGACGGCGCCGGACGAAAGTAAATGAAGAGCGCCTGGACGTCGGCGCTCCGATCAACCAGCACGACATATTCGCCCGACAGATTGCCGAGCTGATTTTGTGCAAGCGCCGCCTGGAGCCGCTCGCCGTACTCCTGCTGGACCGCTGCCGGCACGTTCAGACGGCGCTTGACGTCGCGTGCAAACACGGCGCGCAACAGCAGCGCCCGATGTGGATCGACCACGCCCGCTGCGTCCGGCGCCGCGAGGGCGGAGGCCGTGATATCGACCGGCGGCGCGGGCACGCTGTTCTGCGCGCCCGCACCAAAAGCGAGGCCGAAAGACAACGAGAATAATACAACGCCCAACGTACGGCTTATATTTCCGACGCGTGGCGCCCGGTTAGCGACGCCCCGATTAACTCCAGTCCGACGGATCATTCTGCGTTTCACAGGCTGGTCAAGCCGTTTCTTATGGTTCATCGCGTGTTTGGGAAAACCTGCTTATCATTAACCGTCCAGCGGCTTATTCAGCATGCAGATGAACACGATATTACTCAGCGCATCCGTTTCTGTCGATCATCGATCTGCCGGATTGCAGCCAGCCACACTTTAAATATCCGACGTTTGTGTAAAGCCGCGTTCGCGCATTTAAATCGACATCCGGGCTGAATTTGAATGAAAAATCCGCCGCCAAACCCGCCCACTGCAGATGGGCGATATAACCGGCAAAATAGCCACTGTTGACGTCCGATGAACGCTCGCCCTGCCCCTTCGGGTAGCCACCTACTTGCAAAGGAAGAACATGACACAACACGATCCGGCCGAACGCCAACGGCGCATTGCCGCGGAAATGCACGTTACGGAGGATTTCGTCGCAGAGCGGGAGATCGAGCGGCGCATCGCGTTCCTCACGCAGTACCTGCGCGTGAGTGGTCTGAAGACGTACGTGCTCGGCATTAGTGGTGGAGTCGATTCGAGCACGGCGGGGCGTCTCGCCCAGCTTGCGGTCGAACGCCTGCGCGCGGAGCACTATGAAGCGCGGTTCGTCGCGGTGCGCCTGCCTTACGGTGTCCAGCAAGACGAAGCGGATGCGCAACAGGCGCTCGCCTTCATTCGCGCCGACGAAATTCTCAATATCGACGTGAAGCCTGCGGCCGATGCGATGCTCGCCTCACTCGCCGCGGCCGGCGTGCCGTTCGCCGATGCGGCGCACCAGGACTTCGTGCATGGCAATATCAAGGCGCGGCAGCGGATGATTGCGCAGTATGCGGTAGCGGGAGCACGCGGCGGGGTCGTGATCGGGACCGACCACGCAGCCGAGTCCGTCATGGGTTTCTTCACCAAATTCGGCGACGGCGGCGCCGACATCCTGCCGCTCGCGGGGCTCAACAAACGGCGGGTACGCGCCGTTGCGCGGGCGTTGGGCGCCTCTGACGCACTTGCGCACAAGGTTCCGACGGCGGATCTGGAAATGTTGCGTCCGCAACGTCCTGACGAAGATGCCTACGGCGTCCGGTACGACGACATTGATGATTTTCTGGAAGGCAAGCCAGTCTCGGCGGCGGCCCGCGAGACGGTGCTGCGGTTTTATGAAAGCACGCATCACAAGCGTGCACTGCCGTACACGCCATTCGACTGGCCGGCGCAGTCGTAAACGGCCAACGCGCACCACGAAGTGCGCAATAGCGAACCGGCCGCAATGAAGCGGCATAGGCCCGTCTGAGCGCTGCCTGGAAACACATACGCAGGACCGCTCAGCGAGGCGGCGGATCTTCCTCGTCGAACAACTCGCTGCTCGCGGTTAGGGGAATGCCGCCCAGATGCTTGCCCTGCAACTGCCGCGCAATCACTTCGCCGACATAAGGTCCGTCCGTCTCGAGTTCGACTGTGGCGTACGCCTTCGGCGTGCCGATCTCGTAGACCGACACGCTTTTCACGTAGTGACCCAGCTCATGCTCAAGAAACTCGCGTACCTCCTGCTCGGAGCACGATTCGGCGATGTTCCTGACGAACAGGTTCATGTCCGCAATGCCTTAGCGCCCGCGGCGGTCCGTGCTGCGGATGCGCACGGGTTGGAGGCTCGCGCGCTTTCTGGCTTCCGCGATGGCGGCGGCGCCGGTGATCAGGGCGGCGCCGAATGCGGCCAATGACAGATAAAAGGCAATCATTTCAAATCTCCCCTTCGAATTTCGTCCTGTTATCAGGATAGACAGCATCGACGGCGGATACCATGCGACACGATGTCTTGAGCAATTTCGATTCCAGCTATCCCGCCGCCAGCCAGCTTACCGAACATGCCGGAAAGCGAAATGACCTGTTGATGGATATCGCCGGTTACAGGCAGCGTCGAAAAAACCCATTAATGCACTGTACCTGAATAACCGCGCAGGCAAATACCTAAACCGCGCTGTTTGGCGGCGCCGCAACGTTTCAGGCGATGCTCCTGGATGAAGTGGGATCGGCGTATTCCCGTATGTCAGGGCTCTCCATCGTGACTGCCGGTGGCTACATTGACCCCGCTGACATCGCACGAGTCCCGGCCAAATCCCGCGTAAGCCGCGGACCAGTTACCGACGATCGCGCCCTGCGCATCACTCAGGCTCAACTTGCCTTCGCAGACACAACGTTTGAGGTGCACGGCGAAGCGCGCTTTGCGGCGCTCGCCGCGGGCGCCCGCCCATGGCAGCAGGTCGAGATTGGCCGGCGCGTCAGGTGAGCCGCCCAGCAAGACCGGCATGCGCCGGTCGAGCGCGTAGTTGGTGCCGTCGTCCGCGCCAATACCGCGCTCGGCAAGCAAACGTTTCTTGTGCTCCATCATTACATCGAACGGCGGCGAAACAGCGTCCGCGTAATCGGGACGGCAGATTGTGTCGGCGATCGATTGTTGCGTCACGCGCTCATCGAGCATCGCGGGACTCTGTGCGGCAGCCTGACCGACGCGTAGCCCAGCAACCGCGCCGAACAACACTATGATGCCGATGCGCGCAACCCGCGCGGCGTCGCGGCGATAGGCCCGCTTGAACATGCACACGGCGCCTGATTTTCTACTGCGCAGCGCTTCGCCACGCCTGCCTGCCTTTCTTTGATTCATTCTTCAGCGCGCCAGGCCTTGACGCGGAATGGTTAAATTCGCAAGACAATTAAAACACATCCATCGTCGACGAGGAAAATTCACTTTTTGCGGACGAGGCCTCCAAGACGCCATGCGGCATGCGAATGACGAAATAGCCGCTGCGCCGCGTGCATTCGTTGCCGCGTGGCAAAGGGTGCTACCGATTGCCGCACCCTTCCCTGCACACGGATCCACCCAACGCGTCAGGGTGGTCACCGCGTGACCCGCACATTACCCGCCGGGCATCCCTTGCGCGGCCCCTAGCTTGGCCTGCGGGCCTGCAAATCGCGGATGCGCACCAACGCGCCGGAGTTGGAGACGGCTGCGTCGTACATCCTGGCGAGATCCGCCTTCAGCGCCGTGCGCGAGTTGCCATCGAGATACACCATGTGCCCCGAGGGATAGAAACGGGCGGAGAGGTTCTGGCGTACTTGCGGGCTGACGAGCGGCATCTGCTGCAGGTCGAGCACGGTCTGGTAGAACGGCGTAACAAAGTCAAAAAAGCCGTTCGCCGACAACACCTTCAGATCCACGTTGAGCGCCATGACCGCCGCGAGGTCGCCGGCAGTATAGAGAATCACGTTGCCCTTGGCATCCACGCCTTTCTGGGCGCCGGTCGGATCGATGTGGCTGAAGTCCCAGTACTGGAACGCCTGATCGTTCAGATCGGTGAACGACGAGTTCGACGTGTAGAGCAACTGCTCGTTCAGATAGACGTTCCACATGGTCGTGTAGACGCCTGTCACCGCCGTCATGGTCGGATCGTTGCCACCGGAGTTCGGATTGATCTTGCCCGCGATGCCCGTCTCGATGGCGGTCACGCGGCCATCATATTCCCCGAGCGCAAGCCCCTTCGATTTCAGCAACGTGGTCAGGAACAGCGAGTTGCCGCGGCTGTCGTACCCGGCGATGTCGAGGCTCCACGCGAGCAGCGTCGCCTTGTCGATGCCGGTGTATTCGCTCAGCTTTTCAACCGTCGCCGGATCTGTGGCCGGCACTTTGCGCAACGCGGCCAGGTAGTCAGTGCGCGAGAACTGGGCGACTTCTTCGGCAAACGCGCCGAGATCGGTCGGGGTGGGCGCGATTCCAAGCTTCTTGTGATACCAGGCGTCCGCGGCAGCCGTGGGCAACGCGCCGACCGGATTGCCCGATTGCGTGTAATCGAGAATCGACGACTGCAGCGTGATGCCGTTCAGATCGACGCCGTCTTCGTGCAGCAGGTAAGCCAGCACACAGCTGCGCGCGGTGCCGTACGACTCGCCATAGAGATACTTTGGCGAGTTCCAGCGGTTGTTCTTGGTCAAAAAGCGCTTGATGAACTGCTTGATCGAGTTCGCGTCCTCATCAACGCCCCAGAAATTGCGGTTCTTGCTCGGCGCAATCGCCGCCGAATAGCCGGTGCCCACCGGATTGATAAACACCAGGTCGCTCTTGTCGAGCAGGCTATCGGGGTTGTCTTCCAGCGAATACGGCGCAGGCGGCGTAAAGCTCGGCATCGCCGTCTTGATGCGGCGCGGCGCGAACGAGCCGAGCAGCACGAACACCGAGGACGAACCCGGACCGCCGTTGTAGAAAAACGTAACGGGCCGCGTATCTTCCTTCTGGTTGTCCGCCGTGAACGCCACGTAGAACATCTTGGCGTTGGGTACGGAACTGCTCGAGTCGACCGTCACGAGGTGGCCGGCCGTCGCGGTATAGGCAATCTTGCGGCCGCCGATCACGATTGAGTGCTTCGTAATGGCGGCGTTCTCCGTCGCATCGGTCACGGAATCGTCGGGTCCGTTACCGTATGCGACGGGATCGAAGAACGGCTGATCTCCGGCTGGGTGCGCCGCCTTCGCGGCCGCCCCGGCGGGAGCAGCATGAGAATTGTGAGACGACTGCGGACTGCCGGAACCTGACTCGGTGTTCGTCATGATCGCTCCATCGGATTCGTTTTACGTCATTTTCGTCATATAGGCGCCCTATATGGCGTTGTCTCTGTCACGAACCACCCTGCCTTGCTACCAAAACCCGCACACCGCAAACAGGCGGCGGGTTCACCGCACGCCTCCCTCGTGAGACTAGAAACTATAGTGCCGCCGCGATTTTCTGACCATTGGGGCTGCCAAGCCCTGTACAGGCGTCCCACCCCGCCGACGCCTCAAAGCCACCGTTGTTGCCTTGCGTGATGTCGCGCAGCGCGGTGGGCGCGGCATACAGCTTCGGATTGACGAAGCCCGCCGGCGCACCATTGGCCGCGTTGATGCGGGCGATCAGCGCGGCCCACAGCGGAGCCACCGCGCTGGTGCCGCCCACCACGGTCTGCGAGCCCTCGATCAGCACGTCATAGCCGCTGTCCGGCGACGCATCGCCCGCTACGTCTGGCACGCCGCGCCCGGCGAGCGCTGTTTTCACGCCCTCGGTGCTGGTGGACGACAGGCCCTTCTGCCATGCCGGCACCTCGAACGCAGTGCTGACCCCGCCGCCGGTTGCGCCGCCCTGAGTGCCGTCGTTCCACACCACTTCCTTCGTGATGGTCTGGCCCGATGCCATCAGCCGGGTCCCACCGCACGCCAGCACGTACGGGCTGGAGGCGGGGAAATCGACCACATTGCCGCTGCCCGAGCCGTCGCTCGAACCGCTATCGCCCGAGGCCACGCAAACCGTCACGCCCATGGTCGCGGCGGCTTGCAGCACGCTGTTGAAGGCTTGCAGCGATTGCGCCGTCCACGATGACTCGGGGCCGCCCCAACTGATCGAAATGACCGATGGCTTGTTGGTGGTGTCGTGAACCGCAGTGCTGACTGCGTCGATGAAGCCGGTATCGGTGTTCGTCGTGAAGTAAACCGCGACTTTCGCGGCCGGCGCGATCGCCCCGACCACCTCGATATCGAGCGTCACCTCGCCGTCAGGCCCGTTCGCATCGCCGGTGGGCTTGTTGGCGCCGCTATCGACACCCACAGCGACCACGGTGGGCGAGTTCACGCCAAGGCTCGAGAAATAGGTATTGAGATCGGATGTCTCATAGCCGCCGCCGAGTTCGATAATGCCGACGCACTCACCGCTGCCATCGCCTTGCGGGAACTGGTAGAGCGCCGCGACTTGCAACGGGGTAAACGAGGCGGGCTGCTGCGCCTTTGACGCATGAATCGGCGGGCGAATACGGAAATGCGGACGCGCCTGCGGCCGGTTGTCGAGCCCCAGCACCGCCGTCACGATGCCCGAGAGATCATCGGGGACGCTGATGGTGCCGGTACGGCCGCGATACTGACCGATCGAATGATGCTCGTAATGGTGGAGTTCGACGTCAAACGCCGTCTGGAACTGCGCAATCGTGCCGCCCAGCACGACGGTGCGCGCGGCCGGATCTTCGCGCACCACCGTCAGCCCAGACTGCGCCGCAAAAGTTTTGACCTTGGCGATATCCTCCGCCGCTGCGCCAAACTCTTTGGCAAAGGCTTCGCGCGATAACGGTTTGACGCTTGGGTCGCCCGCTTCGATTTTGCCGAGCAACGCATCGAACCGCGCCTGCGCGTGACGGCGCAGGACCACGTGCACTTCAATGCGTTCCGCCGGATTGCAATTCCCGACCAGTGTTGAACCTTCCGCTACCGATCGCTCACTTCCTTGCAGGGGATGCTTAGCCATTGTTTCGACACTCCTCGGTGCACAGCCGTGAGGCTGCGCGTTAGTCCCGGCGGGCACACGCCTAACCGTACCACTCGTACAACCGGATTGCGGCACGGCCCACGCGGGAGTCTGGTTGCTAGGACATCGTCAAGCCGTCCGACAAATCCATTCGAACACAGTTCCGGGACATGCAACAGTAGTCCGGATGGCTATATCGATGCGCGCGTCACACAGGTCGCGCTATGATGCTGCAGCGGCGAACCAGCCGTTGCATTGACTCGTGCGCCGAACATGCACGCGCGTCAAAGCATCCCAGTGAATCAGAGGAACGTTCCATGTCCATTTCGATGTATCAAGCGTCCGTGCCCGTATTGGTGCGCGGCCTGACCAGCCTGCAAGCCATTCTCGCCAAAGCCGAGGCGCATGCCGCAGAAAAGCAGATCGACCCGTCCGTATTCATCGGCGCCCGCCTCTTTCCGGACATGCTGCCGCTCGTGCGTCAGGTCTACATCACGACCGACACCGCCAAAGGCTGCGCCGCGCGCCTCGCCGGCGTCGAGCCGCCCAAGTACGACGACGTCGAGGTGACGTTCGAAGACCTGCACGCGCGCATTCAGAAAACGATTGATTACCTGAAGGAATTTAATGCGGCGCAGATTGACGGCTCGGAAGAACGCGCGATCACGCTGAAGATGCGCAGCGGGCCGATCGAATTTACCGGCGTCAGCTACCTGCTGCAATTCGTGCTGCCGAACTTCTACTTCCACATAACGACCAGCTACGACATCCTGCGCCACAACGGCGTCGAGATCGGCAAGCTGGACTACCTGGGCGGCCGTTAAAGGCAACTGCGCGAGGCAGCCACTCAATCAGCCGTCAAGGCAGCCACGCTCAAACACGCGGCTGGAAGGCAATGATCCCCATTCCAGCCAGCGTGAACGCAACACCGGCCAGGTCCCAGAGGGTTGGGCGCACCTGTTCGACGCACCACAACCATAGGATCGCCACGGCCACGTAGACGCCGCCATAGGCCGCATATACCCGGCCGGCAGCGGCGCCGTGGAGCGTCAACAGCCAGGCAAACATGGCCAGACTGAGCGCGCCTGGCAGCAGCAGCCATGCGGAGCCTCCCTCCTTCAGCCAACGCCAGGGCAGATAGCAGCCAAGAATCTCGGCAACGGCGGTTACAACATAAAGCAGAAAAGTCTTCATCGGACGACAGGCAGTGGGCGTGGTTGAATGTTAGGTATTGGCGGCGCGCGGCACAGTCTACGCCTTCGCGTCTATCGCCTTTATTAACACAATCACTTTGCCGGCGGCCCGGCGCCTGGGAGCATAAGGCGACAGGCGGCTAGTCGAGCGAGAGGCGCAACGCAAAGCCGATTAAAGCAGCGGAGAAGGTCCAGCGCTGCACCGTTTGCGCGAGCGGATGAGCCCGCATCCAGTTCGAAATGCGTGCAGCGCCGATCGCGTAGGTTGCATCGAAACACCCGCCGATCGCGATCAGTACGGCGCCTAGCTCGGCCATCTGCCACGCGACGGGGCCGCCCTCGGGCCGAACGAACTGCGGCAGCAGCACCGAACAGAACAGCAGCGCCTTGGGATTGAGCAGGTTGGTCAGCAGCCCCTTGACGAATGCGGCGCGTAAGGGCTGTGGCTCAATGCACGCGGCGGCGCTTGCAGGCAACGTAAACACCGGGGAGCGGAATATCAGCACTGCCACCCACCCGAGGTACACGGCACCGCCGTAACGGACGACTTCGTAGAGCCACGGTGCATTGCGCAGTAAAGCCGCCATCCCGCACGCCGACAAGGTCACATGCGTCGCCCGCGCAATGCCGAGGCCGCCGGCCGTGGCGAAGCCGGTGCGTGCACCGCGTGCAATGCTCGTCTGCAGCAGCGCCATGTCCGGGCCCGGCACGGCGTAGACAACAAACAATGCAGCCATGTAGACGATCAGAAGATGTGCGGAAATCATGTGAGCCCCATATTTATAAGGGATCTATCTTGCTATCGAAGAGCGAGGGTTTTCTGGCGAGTTGCGGGAGAAAATAGCCATCTATTAGCGGAATACGCTAAAGTCCATGTATCTAATGGTGTCTTCCCCTGACAATGAACGATCTCGACAAAGTCGACCGCGCCATCCTTGCTGCGCTGCAGAGTGACGGCCGCATGTCGAACGCCCGCTTGGCGGAAGTTGTCGGCCTGAGCGAAACGCCTTGCGCGCGCCGCCTGAAGCGCCTCGAGAACGATGGCTACATCGATCAGTACCGCGCCATGCTGTCGCGCTCAGCCCTTGGATACGGCGTCGTCGCTTTCGTCTATGTGCGCTTCGCGGTGCACGACCGCGCAGTGGCCACCCGCTTCGAGCGCGAAGTGCTGGCGATACCCCGCATTCTGTCGTGCCACAACGTGTCCGGGAGCGCGGACTACATCCTGCAGATCGTCGCGCGCGATCTCGACGACTTTGGCAGCTTCTTGCGCGACGAATTGCGCAGCCTGCCGGGCGTCACCTCGCTCGAATCGGCTCTGTCGTTGCGTGAAATCAAGGCCAATGGCGGCTTGCCGCTGAACTGATCTCCTGACCGGTGCGTGCAGCTTGCGCCAGTCATGGCATAGTGACCGGCACGGCAAGGCACGACGTCGGCGCCGGATGAACCACGGAGTTTCCCCAATGAATCACGAACAGGCGCGAGCCGAAGAATCGCGCGCGATGGAGCGCGTGCTGGCTGCCACGCAGCGGGTGCAGTCAGCCTTCACTTCACTGCAATCGCAATTTCCGCCGCAAGGCGAAGGACGGCCCTCACAATTTGCGCTGCAGACCTTCGATGCCGCGCTGCAGGAACTTGAAGACGCGCAAGCCACCTTCGATGAATTGCTCGGCGATCTGCTTGACGGTAAGCGCTAAGTGGCTTAGCTGCCGCCCTCCTGCGTAGCGAATGCGGCTCACGCGGCGGCTAGCCTTCGCTCCTCCAATGCACGTTCCGCGCGGATTCGGAGACGCCTGGCGGGGCTGACCGTTAGTTGCGTTTTAGGCGTCCTTGACGCGCCCTCGCGCGGCGCTGCCGGGGCCAAAGCGAATCGCCGTCATAGGATCTTTCCATCGACCCCATTCCCAGTAATGGCTTATGGCATATCGTAAAAATACGATATATGATTCGTCCTGTTGCGATGCGGACGCCGGGCTGTCGCCCGTTGACTTGCCCGCGATTCATGAACTCGAAACTCACCCGATGACCATCGACATCGACGCGATCCACAAGGCGCTTGCCAATCCCATCCGCCGCGAGATTCTGGCGAAGCTGAGGGATCCGCAAGCGCACTTCGGCGATCAGGAACTGGCGCTCGACCACGGCGTCTGCGCCGGCAAGATCGACGCATGCTGCGGCCTGTCGCAGTCCACGGTGTCGGCGCACCTGGCCGCCCTGCAGCGCGCGGGTCTGGTGACGTCGAAGCGGGTCGGCCAGTGGGTGTTTTTCAAACGCAACGAACCCGTCATCCAGGCTTTTCTCGAGCACATGAACAGGGACATCTGACGCTTAAGTCTGCTTCGCCGCGCTTCTTTCATCACGCTGTTCTCATCGACGCGGGCACTGTGCCCGCCAGGAAAGGTGACCTTTTATGCCGACTCTTTTTGACCCGCTTCAGATTGGCGATCTCACGCTGCAGAACCGCATCATCATGGCGCCGCTGACACGTCAGCGCGCCGGCGACATCCGCGTGCCAAACGCGCTAATGGCGAAGTACTACGCCGAACGCGCCTCGGCCGGTCTGATCATCAGCGAAGCCACCTCGGTCACGCCGCAAGGCGTAGGCTATGCCGCCACGCCTGGTATCTGGTCGCAGGAACAGGTGGAAGGCTGGAAGCTCGTCACGAGCGCGGTGCACGCTGCCGGCGGCAAGATCTTCCTGCAGTTGTGGCACGTGGGCCGCGTCTCGGATCCAATCTTTCTGAAAGGCGAGCTGCCCGTTGCGCCTAGCCCGATCGCTCCGAAAGGCCACGTGAGCCTCGTCCGTCCGGAACGCCCCTTCGTAACGCCGCGTGAGCTCGAACTGGCTGAAATTCCCGCCGTCGTCGAGGCGTATCGCAAGGGCGCGGAAAATGCCAAGGCAGCC
>JBEKNG010000041.1:0-14215 GCA_049523075.1 Paraburkholderia sp. | reverse complement strand
GAGCGCGACACGTGGAGAGAATCATTTCGTCCGCAAGCGAAAGCAGCAGATCAGGAGCGGGGGAGGGGCGGGGGAGGGGCGGGACATGTCCGTCCTTCGCGGCGCGTCAATGCTGTCGCAATTCATATGCCATTTACCACGCCTTTGCTGTGGGCATCGCAAGAAGCGTCCTGCTGGATTTCGGCGAGCAAACTCACCGCGCGCGTGACGCGAGTGGTCGGATCCGCCGTCAGCGAGCGCAAACCGCGCTCAAGTATGTCGATTGCTTCAGCCTTGCGGCCAGTGGAGCGCAGCAGGTCGGCGAGGTAGCGCGCGGCGTCCACGCGTGCTGGCACCGAACCGAACGCGAGCGCGGTGGACATCGCGGTCCGCAGGCCCAGTTCCGCAGCGTTCACATCGCCGAGAGCCCACTGTGCACGTGCCCGGGTAACCAGTAGCTCGCCCAGGTAGACACGTTCCTGGCGGGCGAGGGTTTCATCGATCGCGGTGGCGAGCATCGCCTCGCATGTCTGCGCGCGGCCGGCGCGTAGCAGCAGTTCGCCGTGCTGCCACGTCTTGAAGGAATAGAACAGTGCACCGCCATTACAAACGACGTGGTTGTCATAGCCGTCAAGCATGACGGTTTCCGCTTCGTCGGCATGGCCTAGCGAACTGAGGTGGCATGCGCGGAGCACCTGGCCGACGCCCCGATAGAACGCGAAGCCGTTCGCGATCGACACTGATTCGAGTTCGCTTGCGAGCTCTCCCAGCTGGTCCGTGTCGTCGAACAGACAGGCGAGCCAGGCGGCGCCCTGCAAGTTGATGGCATGCGCGAACGCATGCGTGCCCGGCTCGGACGCGCGCAGGATCAGCATCTCCATAGCACGCCGCGCCTGCCCAAATGCACCGATCTGGTATGCGGCGAGTCCTTCGAAGGTCAACGCGAGACTGGCGAGATCGATTCCCTGTGAGCCGGTACGACTGTCGTGGCGCGCGACGCGGAGCAGGTTGCCGCGCGCAAGACAGGCGAGGGCTTCCTCGCTGTCGCCAAGCCAGAAGAGCGTGTTGGTCATCGCAACATGGGCTTCGTCAAGTGAGACCCTGTCACCGCTGTTATGCGCACGCTCCAGCATGTTCTGCGCGGTCGCACGCGCCTGCTTGAGCTGAAGCGTTGTCAACTGGGTGGTCCAGATGCCGAACTGGATGGCGGCGATTTCGGTAGGGGCGCAGACGCCTTCGCCGATTGCCAGCGCAGCGGCGTAGCAAGCGGTGGCCTCCGCGTACAGCCAGCCATGCACGCTACGCAAGCTCATCCCCAGCAGTCTGTGGGCGTCGAACTGAAGAAGCCGCGCGGCCTCCGGTTCGTGAGGGGTCTGCAGCAGGTCGAGGCAGCGGCGCAACAGCGGAATGGCTTCGGCGAACTTCGCCTCTTCGGTGAGCGCTCTCGCATGTTCGAGACACTTGCGCGCTTCCCGGTGATGTTCCTCGCGCGACTTCAGACGTCGCTCGATGGTCTTGCGGCCTACGCCCAGCAGTGTGGCAGCCGCGCTTTTGTTGCGACCGGTCCGCTCGAGTGCGCGGTCGATCAGGAGGTCCTCGGCGGCGGCGAGTTTGTCGCGTCCTTCGAGCTGCAACAGCATGTCGGCGAGGCTTGCGCGCGACACCGGTGCGCCGGTTTCGTTGGCGAGAAACGGCTCGAGCGAGTCGACGTCGACGAGCGTGTTTTCGGCGAGCACGCTCAACTGGCTGATGAGGTTGCGCAATTGCCGGATGTGCCCCGGCCAGGCGTGCTGGCTAAGCCGCCGGATGGCGGCTGGCGAAAATTCAAGGTGGCGCGCATGCTGTGACGCAAAATGGCTGACAAGGGCGGGGATGTCCTCGACGCGCTGTGCGAGTCCGGGGACTGCAAGCACGAAGACCGCGAGCCGGTAAAAGAGATCTTCGCGGAATAATCCCTCACGTGCGAGTTCGCGCAGGTCGCGATGGGTTGCGGCCACGACGCGCCCTTCGAAATGCAGACTGGTCGATGAGCCAATCGGACGGAAAGTTCGTGTTTCAAGCACACGCAGCAGTTTCGGCTGGAGCGAGAGCGGCAATTCTCCGATTTCATCGAGCAGCAGCGTGCCTTTGCCGACTTGCTGGAAAAGTCCCTGGCGGTTTTCGCCCGCGCCGGTGAACGCGCCTTTTACGTGCCCGAACAGTTCGGCTTCGACGAGGTTCTCCGGAATCGCGCCGCAATTGACGTCGACGAACGGTTGATCCTGGCGCAGGCTATGCGCGTGCACACGTCGAGCGACCAGCTCCTTGCCCGAACCGGTCGGGCCAAAAATGAGTAAAGCATGATCGGTAGGGGCGACCTGATCGATCATGCGGACAAGCTGGCGAAACGCTGGCGCGGCGCCCACGAAGGCGCTGGAATCTGCCTTGTCGTGGGCGAACGGGACGACAGGGGGGTAACTCATTACAAGTGCGCTCCACATGAACCGCGGGGGACGCTACGCGGAAATTACCCTCGAAAAGAAGGAACAGACGAACATGTATCGATCTGGTGTCTGGCGAAGTCCTCCAATTGCCATATCGGGACCGTCTGCCGCAAGAAGATATGAAGTATGACGGCTTCCTGCGGAACCTGTCTTTTCGAAAATAATCCTCGCGCCGGTGAATCTGCGGATTTCATCGCGGTGTTCGCAAGCGATGCATTGCCTCTGGCTCACGACCGATGTCAGGTTGGAGCGGTGACGCATCACGCGGCAGAACACCCGCGATGGCGTTTCACTTGCAGCCTTGAAAGGCATCCCAGACTACGCCATCATGCAACGGCCACAGCATCGACTTCAGATGGTGGCGCGGGAATGAGGTGATATTCGCGGTACTCAGACCCGTGCTATCCACCGTGATGATGTCCTGCACCAACCCTTTAAACCCGGCCCTGAAATGATTCGCACCTTTCAGCGCAATGATTTTCCTTTTGCCCGCGTCAATCCCGTGCAAGGCGAATGGCTCCATGTCATATATCTGCTCGGCGCGGGACGCGACAATGATGTCAACACCCTTGATGACGAGGCGGCACATGGCACCCAGGTCGAAGCGGACGCCGTCGAACATCGAGCCTGGGCGATTGAGGAAACGGCCATCGGTGATCGCCTTCACATAGGCCTCCGCTTCGATCGGCGCCCCCTGGAATCTACCGAGCTTTCCTCCCAGCGAAACGCGTAGTGTTCCGCCAACGCCAACAGCGATCGCTTGCCGGACGACCTCTGCATCATTGATCGAAGCAAAGCACACCGTGTCAGGAGCCGGCGCCGCATCGAGCAGGGCGCGCAACAGATAGGTGCCGTCGCCTGGCGTGCCCCCGCCGGGGTTATCGGCGTACTCGTTGATCACGACAGGACCGGCGCTTGCCGCGAGGGCGCGCGCCACGCCCTCGGCCGGCGACGGGAATTGCGGACGAAAATCTTCGCGATGATCCCAGATCCACTGTGCGACCTGCTCTGCGCAGCGCATCGCCAGCGCCGGGTCGTCATTGGTGGTGCAAATCGCCGCCGGGCACGGCGAGGCGATATCCGCATAGGGAAAGCCATGAAACCACGAGCAATCGAGCACGCCAGGGAGTGCTTCGAGCTGGGCGCACAGTTCGTTGACCTTGGCCGGCACGAAGCCCTCGTTGGTGGTCACGATATAAGGCAGCATCGGCAAGGTACAGACATGCGTAGCCGGCTTCACCTCGCCTCTTATCATCTTGACCATGAGGTCGACGCATTCGATGCCACGGTCATAAAAATCGGTGTGGGGATAAAGAATGCAGGGCAGCGCAATATCGACGGCGTGCTGCATTGTCCCGGTCATATTGCCGTGCAGGTCGTACGCTGCTGCGATTGGTACATGAGGGCCGACCAGGGCGCGCACGGCAGCGGCCAGATCCCCCTCGATGTCCTCGATGCCGTCGGCCACGCCCGCGCCATGCAAGGCAAGCAACACGCCATCAACCGGTAACGCCTGCTCAATACCAGCGAGAATGGCCTGCTTCATGTGAGCGTACGCATTGCCTTCGATCGTGCCCGAGGGCGTGGCCTGCCCGAGGAACGTGTGGATCAGGTGAGCGCCGTGCTTGCGCGCGCCCTCGATATAACCCCCGACCTGATGATTGGAGCCGGTAAAAAGGCCTGGAATTTCGTCGCCATTGTATTGCTCGAACGACGCCAAGGGTGTCTGGCCCGCGACATCGGCGGCATAGGTATTGGTTTCGTGGATGACGCCACCCATGACGAAACGCAGCGGCTTGTCTGTAGTCGACATAAACTTCTCCGGGGATAAGGTTGGGGAGCGCGCACTCAGCGATTGACCAACTTGCGGTCGAAGCTGAGTGCCATCAATGCCCCGAACGTCAGGCAGCCGGCGACGATATAGATGGCCGGGTCGGTCGTGTGGAATTTGTCCTTGACCCAGCCGATCAAATAGGGGCTCACGAACCCACCGATATTGATGACAGAGTTGATCACGCCGATGCTGGCCGCAGCCGCCGCGCCGCCGAGAAAGGCCGTCGGCACCGACCACATGATCGGGGAATAGCTGATGATGCCGGCCGCGGCGATTGACATCGTGATCACCGTGAGCACAGCGCTGTGGCTTGCCCAGACACTGGCAGTGAGACCTGCGGCGCCCAGCAGCAACACGGTGGCCAAATGCCAGCGGCGCTCGCGCATACGATCGGAGCTACGTCCGAAGGCCACCATGGCGACCACTGCCACCAGATAGGGAATAGCGCTGAGCATGCCGACCGTGGTGCTCGTCGTCACGCCTGATGCCTTGATGAGCGTGGGCAAATAAAAGCCCAGCACATAGAGGCCCATCATCGCAGGGAAACCTGTCAGGATGATTTTCCAGATGCGTGCGTCGGCGAAGATCTTGAGGAGCGACAGGTGCTCGCGTGCCTTGTCGTCCTGCCTGAGCTCAGAGGTGATCAATTGCTTTTCCTGCGGGCTTAGCCAGCGCGCGGCGCTAACCGAGTTATCGAGAATGAGCAGCGCGCCGATGGCGAGAGGAATCGTCGGCAATGCTTCGAGGCCAAACATCCATTGCCATCCGGAGTGGCCAGCGACATGATGAAACCTGTCCATAAGCCAGCCGGAAAGTGGACTTCCAATCAGGCCGGCAATGGGAATGCCGGCCTGAAAGCAGGCCGTCATCCTGGCGCGGCGATGGTTGGGAAACCAATAGGTCAGATACAGAATCACGCTGGGATAAAAGCCGGCCTCGGCGACGCCTAGCAACAGACGGACAGTGTAGAACTGCCACTGGGTGGTCACGAAAGCCATCAGCCCCGAAAGCAGGCCCCAGGTGATCATGATCCGCGCGATCCAGAGTTTCGCGCCGATACGATGCATGAGCAGATTGCTCGGCACTTCGAAAATCAGATACCCAAGAAAAAAGAGCCCGGCGCCAAGACCGTAGGCCGTCTCGCTGAACCGTAAATCAGTCAGCATGTTCAGCTTGGCAATGCCAATATTGATGCGATCCAGGAAGGCGACCACATAGCACACCATCAGAAAGGGAATGAACCTGAGCGCGACTTTGCGGTAAGTCTCATCCTGAAAGGTGCTCGTGTGGACGGCATCATCGCCGATGGCCGACCTGCCGGTTGGGGTGTCAAGCGGGTTCATGGTGCTGGGTTTCCTTGGCGGTGCATCGTGTTGCGCTAATGCCGGATGCTGTTCTGGACGGTTGGCAGCGATGCCGCAGGGCGGTGTCAGGCGAGTTCGCCCTGCGCCGCAAGTACCTGGCCCCGCGCTTGAAATTGCTCATGTTCTTCGCGCGGCACCAGCGAGCCACCTGTCGTCCAGACGATATGGGTGGCGCTTGCCATGTGGCGCTCCAACCCCTGCTGGCGAAGATAGGCTTGACCCTCGTCACTGCGCGTTAGCCATCGCGGTCCGTCGAAACCGGCGGCGGCCGATGGTTCGAGCAACACGCCTTCGGTTTGCGCCACGCGATGGAGATGGACATATAGTTGCTCGTCAGTGACGGTGAACACGCCCGAGACCTGAGATTGCATTAGCGGGCTCACCAGATGCGAGGCCTGACCCACGGCAAGGCCATCCGCTTCGGTGCGATTGTCCAGACCAAGGTCATAAACCGACACGGGCGCAGTCTCGCCGGCTGCCAATTGCACCAACATGCACGGCGACGCTACGGGTTCGGCGAAAAAGCAGTGTACATGCTCAAAAAAAAGCGCCTTGAGGCCAAAGGTAATGCCGCCGGGCGCGCCGCCGACACCACAGGGGATGTAGACAAACAAAGGATGCGCGGCGTCTACAGGGCGATTCAACGCGGCCAGTTGTGTCGCCAGCCGCCGCGCGGCGACCGCATAGCCCAGAAACAGCATCAGGGAATTCTCGTCGTCGACGAAATAGCCTTTCGGATCAGCAAGCGATTGCGCTCGCCCGGCCGCCACCGCTTCAGCGTAGTCGCCGGCGTGCTCGACCACCTGAACGCCACAATTTCGCAAACGATCTTTTTTCCAGGCCTTGGCGTCCGTCGACATATGCACCACCGACTGAAATCCCAAGGCCGCAGCCATGACACCGATGCTCAAGCCCAGATTGCCGGTGCTGCCAACGCTCACGGTGTATTGAGCAAACAACTCGCGGGCTGCGTCGCCCGCGAGTACCCGCCGGTCGCCATCATGGGCCAGCACGTTATGTTCGAGAGCCAGCTTTTCCGCGAATGCCAGTACTTCATGAAAGCCGCCGCGCGCTTTAACCGACCCGGCGATGGGTAGCGCATGATCACTTTTGATAAACCATGCAGCGTCAGGCTCTGTAGTGTTCCCCATGCTCTGCTGAAGTTTCTCGACACGTATCAGCGGCGATTCGACCAGGCCCGCGCTACTTTGCAGTTCGGGAAAGAGATGCGCCATTAACCCCGCGCAGCGCACCAGGCGGGCGTCTGCCTCATCAATGTCGGCGGCACACGGGGAGCCCTCGGGCAGCGCACTTCCGAGTGCGGGATTGAGCCACAGCAAGGGAGTACGCTTCTGTAGCCGGGCTAATAGAGCCGGGGTAATTGAAGTAAGAGTGCGGTTCATGCTGGGCGGCCCAAGTATTAATGAATCGGCCGAATGTAGGCCAGGAGCGTCAGCAAAAAAAGCTATAATTTCTATTCAATGCATTAGTCTGGCTAATACACATGCCTCTCGATTCTTCATTACTCGGCGGCTTGCGCTGTTTCGAGGTGGCGGCACGCCTGCTCAGTTTTACCAAGGCGGCGAATGAGCTGAGCCTGACCCAAGGGGTGGTTAGTCAGCACATTCGGCATCTCGAAGACCGGCTAGGCTATGCTCTGTTCACGCGCAAGCACCGCTCTCTTGCCCTGACGCAGAAAGGTGTGACGTTGTTCGAATGCACGAGGAACGCGTTTCTCAGCATCGAGACAACACTCAATCATCTTGGGCAATCCGATGCGCCCTTACAGATCAATTGCTCTCCTTCATTTGCCTTGCAGTGGTTAATGCGCGCCTGGTCGAGTTTCATCGTCTCCACGCGGACATACCGGTACGCCTGAAAGCTGAATTTCAAACGCTGGATCGACATAGCATGCTTGCCGACGACATCGACGTGGCGATCCGCTTTGATCCTGGGCAGTACGAAGCGATGCGCGCCATACCTATACTCGACGAATATCTGCTGCCGGTGGCGACACCGGAATATCTGGCGCAGCATCCGGAGTTCGCCGCGGGTCGATCGCTGAAGGGGGGCGACCTGTTGCACGACTTCTCACCATGGGATGGAGCACCCGAGTTCATCGAATGGCGCACCTGGTTGGAGAGCGCCCGGCCCGAATGGCTCGGCGCGGTGGCGGGGCCGCAGTTCAACCTGGCGAGCCTGGCGATCAGTGCGGCCTTGAGTCATCAGGGCGTCGCCGTGGCGCGCACTGCGCTTGTCTATGAAGAACTCGAGCACGGCCGCCTCATCAACATCTTTGGCCGCCTTGTGCCCGCGCCGGCCCGCTACATGCTGCTCACCCAGCGGGAGGAGGATGAGCGGGTGGCGGCATTTTCGAACTGGCTGATGGATGAATGCCACCGCTTTAGCGACGCACGGGCCAAGCTGTTGCTGTGACAAAGATAGTCTGAAGGGTGCTACCGTCGGCCAAAGAGGTGCCGCCGGAGATCTGGACGGTCGCGGTCCGCCTGGCCGCGGAATGCGGAGAGGCTTGAGGCATGGGTTAAGCTTCGCTCATGGATATCCGCCAGCTCAAATATTTCGTTGTGATCGTCGATTGTGGCAGCTTGTCGAAGGCGGCCGAACAGCTTTGTGTGGCTCAGCCATCGCTCAGCCAGCAGGTCGCCGGACTCGAAGCCGAACTGAAAGTGACGCTACTGTTGCGCAGCCATCAGGGCGTGCAGCCGACCGAAGCTGGTCGCGCACTCTATCTTCGCGCTCGCGACGTGCTCCGCCAGATGGCGCAGATTCCACTGGCGGTGCACGTGAACGGCACGGAATCCGGCCAGGTTGCAATCGGTCTACCGACCAGCGTCGCAGTGGTGTTCGCGCTGCCAATGTTCGAATACGTACGGCGTCACTATCCTGGCATTCGCTTGCAGATCGTCGAAGGGATGAGTGGCTACCTCGCCGAACTGATGGCGAACGGCCGGCTCGACATGGCTATCCTGTTTCGCGAATCGGAAACGCGCGGCGTCTCGGTACATCCGCTCTTCGAAGAAAACCTGTTCGTGTTCGGACAGATCGACGGCGTCGGCCCAGCGCAAGACGTAACGTTGCGCCAGCTCGCGAACGTGCCGATGGTGCTGCCGAGTGCAGCGAACGGCTTGCGCGTGCTGATCGAGCGAGCCTTTGCGCGCGCAGGCGTCGACCCCGATATCGTCGCCGATGTCGACTCGCTACCGACCATGCTCGCCATCGCGCGTCAGGGCGAGGTGGTGACGATTGTTTCGTCGGATGCGTTCGGACGTGACACCGCGGACCAGCATCTGATTCATCGGCTGGTCAATCCAGAAATCAGCCGTCCCGTCGGCCTGTGTGTGCCGAATGCGCTGCCGACTAGCGCCGCCTCGCTGGCGATTCAGAAGGTCGTCACCCAGCTCGTGGCGGAGCTGATCGAAAGCGGTATCTGGTCCGGCGTGTTGCCGCGCAACGACGCCGGAACGGTCTAGCTATAGGCGTGACCTATACCCGGTAGCTCAAATCGGTATTTCACGCCGACGCGGCGTGCGTCTAAATTGTGGACTTCGTAGTCTATAAAAGACGCTCGCACAGAGCTCGAAGGAGACGCATGTACACCCAGATTTTCGACCCCGTCGCGCATTCGATAGGGGCTTCAGCAGCGTTCGCGGCGCTTCCCCTTCTCACGCTGTTTGTTTTGCTCGGCGTCCTGCGATTGCAGGCGCGCTGGGCAGCGCTTGCCTCGCTCGCGGTCTCAATGGCGATCGCGATCTTCGTGTATGGGATGCCCACTGGTCAGACTGCCAGCGGCGCACTCGAGGGCGCTGCGATCGGATTCTTCCCCATCATCTGGATTGGCATCAATGCAATCTGGCTCTTCAAGCTGACACAGGAAAGCGGCCACGCCGACGTGCTGCGGCGCGCGCTCGCCCGCGTCAGCGCCGACCAACGCGTGCAAGCGGTGTTGATCGCGTTCTGCTTCGGCGCGCTGCTGGAAGCGCTGGCAGGCGGGGGCGCACCGGTGGCAATCTGTGCGGTGTTGCTGATCTCGATCGGCGTCGAGCCATTGAAAGCGGCAGCGGTTTGCCTGATCGCGGATACCAGCCCGGTCGCGTTCGGTGCACTCGGTTTGCCCATTACTGTGCTCGCCAAGATCACGCGTTTGCCCGTCCATGAGATCAGCGTGATGGTAGGACGGCAAACGCCGTTGCTGTCGCTCTTTATTCCGCTGATCCTCATATTTATCGTCGACGGGCGGCGCGGCATCAAGGAAGTCTGGCCGCTCGCGCTGGTCGCCGGATTCGTATTTGCGCTCGCGCAGTTTGCCGGGTCGATGCTGATGCCGGTCGAACTCGTCGATATCGTCGCCGCACTGATCTGCGCAGGCGTCTCCATCGTGTTCCTGCGCGTCTGGTCGCCGGGCGTGTTGCGCGCCAACCTCGGCGGCGCGGGGGCGGCCCTTGCGAATTCCGCCGGCCAGCAGCGTCTTGAGCCCAGCCGCGAGCTGGCGGGCGTATCTAACGGCGCCAGCATGGCCATGCCGATGCCGGGCTCGGGCACGCATTTCCATCACGCAGCCGCGCAAGGCAATGCACCTGCCGACACCACCCAGGCACCCGATTCTCGCGCCGAGATCCTGCGCGCGCTCGCGCCTTACGCCGCTGTGATTCTCGTCGTCGCATCGACGCAGATCGGACTGGTCGGTCACGCACTGGGCGTCATTACCTCGACGTTTCCATGGCCCGGACTGCACGTCACCGATCCGAAAGGCGCAGCCGTATCGGCTGTCAATGCCAAGTTCGAATGGCTGCTTTCCGCAGGCTCAATCGTATTGATCGCCGGTTTGCTGTCGGTGCCCATTCTCAAAGTCAGCGCGCCCGTTGCCACCCGGACCTATTTGAAGAACCTCCATGAACTGCGCTGGGCAGTGTTCACGGTGTGCTGCGTGGTTGGCGTGGCCTATGTGATGAACCTGTCCGGCCAGATCGTGACGCTCGGCATCTGGGCGGCCAAGGCGGGCCCGGCTTTCGCACCGGTATCGCCGATTCTCGGCTGGTTCGCTACCGCGCTCACGGGTTCCGATACGTCGGCGAATGCGCTGTTCGGCATGCTGCAACTCACCACCGCGCATCACACCGGCCTGTCCGACATTCTGTTGACCGCTGCCAATACGTCGGGCGGGGTGGTCGGCAAGGCGATTTCGCCGCAGAACCTCGCAGTCGGCGCGGTGGCCGTCGGCATGATGGGCAAGGAAGGCGTGTTGTTCCGGCGAGTGGCCGGCTGGACCGTCCTGATGATCGCGGCGCTCAGCCTGCTCGTGTATCTCCAGTCCACGCCGCTGCTCGGCTGGATGGTGCCGTGACCTTCGCAGCCACGGCCCGTGCCGCCACAAAACTCTGGGCTACCTGTTTTACGCATTGAAATATTGAGGATATGCAGAAGATGAATCATCCACTCAGCGACATCACCGTTGTCTCAATCGAACAGGCGATTGCCGCACCGCTGGCAAGCCGTCATCTGGCCGATTGGGGCGCGAGAGTCATCAAGATCGAGCGTCCGGAAGTCGGAGACTTCGCGCGCAACTACGATACGGCGATGGATGGTCTGTCGAGCCAGTTCGTCTGGACCAATCGCTCGAAGGAAAGCCTCGCTATCGACATCAAGACTGACCGCGGGCAGGAAACGCTTGAAGCGCTGCTTGGCCGCGCCGACGTCTTTATCCAGAATCTGGCGCCTGGCGCCGCGCAACGCCAGGGTCTTGACGCGAAGTCCCTGGTCGCCCGTTTTCCGCAACTGATCGCCTGCGACATTTCCGGCTATGGCTCAAACGGACCGTACAGTGACAAGAAAGCTTACGACCTGCTGGTGCAGTGCGAGACCGGCTTCCTGTCGATCAACGGCACTCCTGATACGCCGTCGAAATGCGGCCTCGCAATTGCTGATATCGCCACTGGCATGTACGCGTTGAATGGCATCCTGATGGGGCTGCATCAGCGCTCACGCACTGGCAAAGGCATGGCGTTCGAGGTCTCGCTGTTCGACGCGCTGACCGAGTGGATGAGCTACCCGGCGTATTACACGCGCGGGCGCGGCGAGCCAGTTCCACGAAGCGGCGCCCGGCACGCGACCATCGCGCCATACGGTCCGTTTGCGACGGGCGACGGCAAGACGGTTTTCTTCGGTATCCAGAACGAGCGTGAGTGGCTCAGCTTCTGCACAGTCGTACTGGGCGACGCAGCTATCGCGGTTGAGCCGCGCTATGTTTCTAACTCTCTACGGGTCGCCAATCGCGAGGCGCTGGAACAAACGATCGAGCAGCGCTTCGCCTCATGGAGCAGCGCGGAAGTGCTGGCACGGCTGGATCGCGCGGCGATTGCGAATGGCATGATGAACGACGTTGAGGCGCTGCTTGACCACCCACAATTGCGCCAGCGCAATCGTTACCGCAGCGTTGAAACCGAGAGCGGACCACACGATATGTTCCTTCCGCCGGTTACGATTCCGGGGCTCGAACCGGTGATGGGTCCGGTGCCGGCAGTCGGCCAGCATACCGACGCCATTCTCGCGGAAATCGAAGCGGACGCACTCGCGCAACGGAGCGGCTCATGAGTCGATTCGAGTCCGATCCGAACTCGAAGCGGCGCCCACGTGCGACGCGCACCGTGCTTGCCGTGCCTGGGCATCGCATCAAAATGCTGCAGTCGGCGGCGGCTTGCGCGGCCGACGCGGTGTTCATCGATCTTGAAGATGCGGTACCCCTCGACAAGAAAGATGAAGCGCTCAGGACGGCCGTGGAGGCGCTCGTCGAACTCGACTGGGGCGACAAGAGCGTCGCTGTCCGGATCAACGCGAACGAGCGCGGCGTCGACGAACATGAGGTCCGGACCTTGGTCGCCGAAGCACCGCGGCTCGATTCAATCCTCATCCCCAAGGTGGAATCGGCAGTCGTCATTGCACAGACGGAGCGGTTACTGGCCGCACGACCTGGCTCATGCGCGCCGCTCGAGATCGAGGCGTTGATTGAGACGGCGCGCGGGATAGTGAATGTTGATAGCGTTGCCGGGTCGAGTCAGTGGCTGACAGCGTTGCATTTCGGCGTTGGCGACTTTTCGGCGTCCATTGGCGCGCGTAACGTCGAGATCGGCGGCACCCATCCCGGTTATGCCGTCACGCTCAAGGATGAGGCGGGCAACTACGCAACCACACCACTCGACTTGTGGACGTATCCGATGATGAGGATTCTGGTCGCCGCGCGCGCTTTCGGACTGCGGGCGATCGATGGTCCATGTGGGGCGTTCCGCGACCCCGTGCTGACGCGAGCATGGGCGCTGAAAGCCGCAGCGATGGGCTATGACGGCAAGCAGATCATCCATCCCGGGCAGATCGAGGCGACCCGCTCGGCATTCTCACCCACAGATGATGAGGTGCGTGACGCCCGCCGAACCGTGGAAGCGCTCGAAGCGGCGCAAACCGCGGGTCTCGCGGCCATTTCGCTTGACGGCAAGCTGGTCGATTTCGCGAACGTGCGGATGGCGCAACGGATCCTTGCGATGGCAGAGCGGGGCTGAGTCGCCCAAAGTGGGCAAGGGCGTCGTGGGGACGTTCAATTTGACGGTTTTCCGGGTGCCGGCTTCCGGCCGGACCCGGCTGACGCGATCGTTGACTGGAGCGCCCTGCCTGAGCCACTGACCAGTGGTACTCGGAAGCTGGTTCGATCCCCACTTCGCATAGGTCTCCCTGGCAGTCGGGAAGATAACGTGTGTCGCCGTTACGTGGCAGAAGACAATGTGCGCCTGGCAGAATTCGCCGCACGCTTTTGATTGTCGCCGCCTCTACCCGTGAGGCAAACTGGATTCAACCTGGCGGTAAGCTGACGGTCGCAATCAGCAGGGCTTGATTGTAGAAAAGGATCACCGTTGCATCCGACGGCCCCATCCAGCCCATCGACGCAGGACCCCCGTCATTCGTCAGTCGGATTGACGCACGCGCATCGCTGTCCACGCCAGGCCTAGCCGTGCCTCGATGAGGACCATCAAGGCACCTTGAATGCCAGTGAAGGAGAAGGACATGAGAGCCGCGGAGAGGTCATTGCACTGGGCCGTCCAAAAGTGGCTATCTCCGACGACAGAGACGCCCGCTCGTGTCACTCAATGTCGCGCACCTTCCAGCACGGAACGCGGTATTCGCCCCACCGGTGCGCTTGCGGATCGGCGACGAGGGCGCCAAGCCATAATCCCCACCGTCGGTCATAAGCTCGAGCATTTCGATGAATGCCACCGTCTATCCGTCTGATCCGTGGGCAGGCGTCCTCGAACACCTCGAGGAGGCCACCTCGTTGAATCGCGAGTCGAACAAGTGGACAGGGTCGCGGCTCGCCCAGCTTCTGACGGAGGTCACTGGAACCGGTTACCGCTGGCAAATATCAGCAACTCCAGCTGCACCGATTGAACGGACCGATTGCCAAAACCGGGAAGGCTTTACCGTAGTCGAACGTTCCGACGAACGAGACATCGTTATCTCGTGGCAGGACCCGACGCGCGGTTACCTGGGAGAGC